>NZ_JBCNBW010000022.1:0-51311 GCF_050478865.1 Aeribacillus pallidus
ACAAAAAAGAAAATTTTCCATGACTTAGTAGAATTGGGCTTTAAGGGGTCCTATCGGACCGTTTGTTACTTTATTTCAGAGTGGGAAAACTCACATGTGGAAGGAAAAGATAAGGGCTTCGAAAGGCTTGAGCACCCACCAAGTGACGCACAAGTAGACTTTGGTGTAATGGAAGCCGTACAGGATGGGGAATTAGTAGATATACATACTTTAGTAATGTCTTTTCCTTATAGTAATGCTGGATTTGCCGTTCCTTTACCTTCCCAAAATCAAGAGTGTTTTTTATATGGTCTAAAACAATTATTTCATCAAATAGGTGGAGTACCTAGACGAATTAGAATTGATAACTTAACCCCAGCTGTTAAAAAGACCAGATCCATTGACGAAGAAGCAGAACTTACAGAAGAATTCCTACGTTTTCAAAGTCACTATGGATTCGAGGTTCAAGTATGTAATCCACATAGTGGCCATGAAAAAGGAAATGTGGAAAACAAAGTGGGGTATATTCGTTACAACTTTTTTAATAAAGCTCCGGTTATGAATAGCTATGAGGATTTAACAGATCAACTCTTTCAAAAATTAAATAAAGATAGAGACAGGTTGCATTATGAGAAACAGGTACGAATAGAAGACTTGTGGTTAGACGAAAAGAACCATTTGCTTGTTTTACCAGAAAAGGATTATCCGGTGTGGAAAACGGAGCTCGTAAGAGTAAATAAGTATAACGAAGTAAAAATCGATAATATGTTAGTACATGTACCTAAAGCATCTAACTATAGCCAATTGTATGCAACGTTAACATGGGATCAGTTGAAAATTACCTCTCCAGACGGGGATATCTTACTTGATGATTCCCGTCCTTATATGAAAAAACGGAAAGCTCTCCCTTGGCTCTCTATTATTAAGACATGGATCCATAAGCCAAGAGTTATAGAATACTCTCGTTATAGAGACTATTTACCGGGGAGGATTAAAGATTTTTTATTAGTTGATAATTTATTGATTCGTAGAAAACGTTTAGAGGGATTAGCGACACTACTAGTAACTCATGACATGAAAAAAATTAATGAAGAGTTCTACGAACTAATATCCCAAGAAAAGCTTCCAGCGGAAAATAACCCATATGAAGTCGATTGGAGTCAATATGATTCGTTAGCTCCTGATAAGGAGGTTACATCATGACAACTGACTTAAAAGAGATGTGTAAATCTTTAAGACTAGCTTATGTAGCAAATGTATACGAACAAATTGATTTTATTAATCCTGAGCAGTATTTACAAGATTTATTCCGTGAGGAAATACGTCTTAGAGAGCAGGCAAAATCCATGCGTTTGATAAAAAAGGCAAAATTCTTAGATAAAAAAAGCTTACATGACTATGAATGGACAGAACAAATACGATTTCCTGCTCAGCTAACTAGAGAAGACTTGTGTAGTTTAGCATTCATAGAAAAAAAGCAGAACGTAGTTCTGGTTGGTTCACCTGGTACAGGAAAAACCCATTTAGCAACAGGGTTAGGAAGGAAAGCTTGTGAGGAGGGCTATGAAGTACGCTTTTATCGGGTAGCTCATCTTGTAGAGGAGTTAGAAAGTGCTTTAAGGATTAACCGTGTATCAGCATTCAGAAAACGACTGGAGAAAGTGGATTTGGTTATTTTAGATGAAATGGGTTATTTACCTTTTAGTAAAGAAGGAGCAGAGCTCCTCTTTCAACTCATTTCAGAGTTTTACGAACAGAAGAGTTTAATTATCACTTCTAATTTAGAATTTAGCCAATGGAATAGAATCTTTACAGATTCGAGGTTAACAGCAGCATTAGTTGACCGCTTAATCCATCACGCTCATATACTTTCATTTCACGGAGAAAGTTACAGGTTGGCTAACGCTCTTTCTAAGAGAAAGTAGCCTATAAGGGTGGCAACACTCTGCATTTTTGATTGCATTTTTCTGCACTTTTCTATTGCAAAATACACTCTATAAACTTCCCAATCCGAAATGTCTGAACCGCCCAATCTTCCACCTAACATAAAACATGTTATGGCAAAAAAACATTCGGTTTTAAAGCTTTGTTTAACAAATTTATATAACTTATTCTGCGGTGTGGGGGAATATGATGAAAACAACCCGAATCATAGACAATATCATATGACCCTTCTTCAATGTCTAACTCAAATATATTCCTGCAAATAATATTGACCGTAACATTCTTCTTTGCTGCTCGTTCTTTTTCCCATTCGATAGCCTCTTTTGACAAATCCACAGCATCAACCTTACAACCTCTTTCAGCCATATATATGGCGTTTCTGCCAGGACCACAACCAAGCTCAAGTACTCTTCCTGGTTGTAATTGTTTTTGTTCAAAATATTGAACTAAATTTTCATCTGGTGCATTTACAAAAAAAGGGACACTTTTTCCTCGGTTAGAATAAAAAGAATCCCAATCAATATGAGATTCTTCTAAAAATGAATCTAACATTTTTAGGATATCTTCATAGTTTAAAATAGTTTCCTTTAACATTCTCCCCCCCCCTTTTAACTAAAACCCTTACGTCTTCTTTTACCAATTAATTATGATTATTTCATGAATTTACAGCTTTTAAAAAACAATTCTGTCTTATTCAACATTCCTACCCGTTAGCTAACCATGAAACGATAATTCACCGTGGATGATAGAAGTTAATTCGTTCTTCTATGGGAGTTTAATTACTACTGTAAAGGAGCGTTTCTGTTTACAAACATTTTAATGGTTTCTGCAAATAATTCCGGTTCCTCATGGTGCGGCATATGAGATGAGTTACTAAAGTATACACTCGTCAATTGAATTTGGAAGTTGACCTAAAATTATAATGGTTTGCGCATTTGACGGTAAATATCTCTCATACCCATAGCTTCATATAACTGAATAGCATGATTATTAAATGACCATACAGCTAATCCTAATTCTTCCGCATTTTGTTCCCTGGCCCATTCCTCGCAAGCTTGAAACAACTTTTTGCCAAGTCCTCTTCCACGCCAGTTTTGATGGATACAGAAGTCTGAGATAAAAGCAGTTCGCTTTTCCCGTAAATGAGGTGCGACATTTTTATTTATTAAACGGATTAATGCAAAACCTATTACATTAGAGTCGTCCTCAATCACTAAAACACAGCATGAGCTGTTTTCTATAAAGCCTTGCCAATCAGATTCCTTATACAATTTATCTATCTTTTTAAAGTAATCAGGCGATTGTTCCAGATGAAATTCATGATTTTGCATGCTTAGTGTTTGTAATGCTTCAAGATCTTGTTGAATAGCTTGACGTATTTTCACTCGGTCTCCCCCCCTTTTTTCAATATGTAAAAGCGTTGGTTAACAATAAATCAGTTATTATCAGTTTTTTGGTCCTTTTATATGTCTTCTTTAACTAAGATAAGATACCCATTAAGTTGAGTAAGATGAGAACTATTATCCCTTTAACGTCTTTGAATATATGATAGGAGCTTTGACACATTTGTTATTTTCATAAACTAACTCAATTAAAGCAATCTTATTTATCTTCCCATGTATAGTTCCATTTCTTTTTGAGCAATAACTGAATGCCTCGGTTAATTTCTCATGAGATAGCCTATTTGCAATAGTGCAATGAGGTATCCATTTGCCAGGCAAATACAACGAATTGGGATTATCATTGAACTCTTTAAAGTATTCATGGTGATTAAAATGAAATTCAATCAGTTCTGTTGTTACAGTTGGTAAGAAAAATAAGGTTCCAGAACTTAAAAATGAGCCTATTGAACTAAATGTAATATCGACATTAGTTTTATCATCATAAAATTTATCCATTAGCCTTATAAATTCGCTTTTATTTAAATCATTGTAACTGGCTATTGTAATGTGTGGTCTTCTATCCTCCACTTCCTCTGCATAAAAGGAAATTGATTTATCACTCAACTCTTTCCATATATATTTAATAATTTGTTCTGTCTTTTCATCGAATAAAGCTATAACCCCATACATACTTTTTAATCACCATCCAAAAAACAATTTCCTTCTTCCACTATCCTGCCCCTAGCCAACCATGAAACGGGCTTCACCACAGATAATGAAATTTTATTCTTCCATGGGAGACAACCATTCGGCATCTATACGGCACCATCAGAAGGATGAAAATACTTATTTTCAGGATAGCTGAGTAAGCAATAAAAACTAAAATCATGTGTCTTTGATTATGTTCTTCCAGTAGTTCCAAGCTTTTAGATAGTCCTCTAAATCATTTGGATGATGTCTAATACATGTTGCTAATCTGAGATATAACCCAATAAGCACTTCTTCATATAATAGTTGTTCACTTTTGTTCCCTTTAATTATCAAATGACTTGCTGCTGAATTTATCGTTTTTTAGTTAAATCATCTGGTGAAGAACAAAACGCATAGATTAAATCATAAAGGGGTTCTCCAAAAACAGGAGTTGGATCAATCACCCCACATAACTGTCCCTCATTAAAAATAAAATTATGTACACCACAATCCCCATGTAATAAAAATGGTTCTCTGTTAAAACTATTTCTATTTGGACTTTTCACAAGTTCAAGTACAAAATTTAAATCATCTTTTTCTAAGTGTGAATCTAAAATCTTATTTGCTTCAATAACCCTATTCAAAAGAAAACCTTGCCACGAATCTGTTGGTTCATTTGCCCATCCCCAGCCAACGGAATGAGGCACGGTCTTATAATTATTTATAAGGCGTTGCACAAGCGCCTTAAGTATTTCCTTTTTATTTTTTCTAACATAGTTTGTAGAACCAGAAATGAATGAATAAACTATGTAATTATATGATTGCCCAACATACAGAAGTTTAGGTAATAGATTTACGTCCTTATAAAAATCAAGAAAATATGCCTCTGATTCAAGAACTTGCGGTTCATTCAACTTAACGACATATTTGGCGTTATCACTGTTACCAAGAAGGTATAAATTACTTATAGTTCCTCCATTTAACTGTTTATACTCAATGGTATTTGAATGAATGATTTTTTTATTGACTAATTCTTTAATTATCTCTTGAATGTCCATAATTTCTCCGCCTTCCATCAAATAATGCCTTATTAAACTATCCTGTCCCGTTTGTTGAATAAGAAAAACGGCTTCCTATACCACCGTTAATGAATTCTCGAATATGTTAGCCACCATGCCTCGCTTCGCGGCATCATAGATGATGGAAGTTTATTCGTTCTTCCATGGTAGTTGAACCAGAGGGTGGGAAGTTTTTAAAATGCCTAAAAGCCATCTCAATTGTGTTTTTTTGTATTCCGAACTATTGGTAACGGTGGTAGTTCGTTTTCAGCAAAGAACTCAACTGCACTTGTTTCTATGCCTTCCATTGGTTTGACCACCAATTATTTCGCATTGGATAAACATTTTATAAACATGAAAAGGGGAGGGAGGATGCGGGTGACACTTATTATCAAATACAGCTAACAATTTGATAGCTTTTACATCAAACCCTGCAACAACTTTTGTAACATATATCCATAACCTATCTTACAGAATTCAACAATCTATGCTATTATCCCTTTTCTAAAAGACTCTATTATCGTTAATTGTTGGTTTCCGACCAAATAGCCACCTTATGATGATAAGGCAGCTTTTTTGCACATATTTCGTTCAATCACTCTTCGTTACTTTACCCCCGAATATATATAATGGTTCTTGTCGAAAATAAATACTTCTTTTTCCTTAGTGAAACCAATCTTCTCTGCCACACGAATGATGGATTTCTTGGATCAATAATACTTATCAGCTTATTTAAATCCAATTTATAAAATGCATATTCCTTGCACGCTTTGGCTGCTTCTGTTGCGAACCCCTTGGACTAATATTTTTTATTTATGTGGTATCCAATCTCCACTTCTATACTGTCATTTATTTTTTGTTTAACAAGACCACAATCACCAATAAATTCATTCGTTTCCTTCAAACAAACTGCCCATAATCCATAACCATCATTCCGATATCTATCTTGATTCCGTTTAATCCAGTCTTGGGTTTGCTGTATGCTAAAAGGGGCTGGATAAAACTTCATGGTTTTTGGGTCAGAAAAAATATGATGTAGAGAAGTAATATCTTCATCTTCATACTGCCTTAATATCAACCTTTGTGTTTCAAGAACAACCATTTCCCTATCCCCTTCTCCTTTTGTTTAATCTCACGTTTTAACTAATATTATTTGATTTAAGATAATGAATTCCTTGTTCCTTCAAACCTTTCTGCCCCCTTAGCCAACTATGAAGCAAACTTCACTACAGATGATGAAAGGCAATTCGTTTCTTCTATAGGAGTTAAAGGAATAAGCATATTTTTTTGATTGTTCATAAAAGGAAATGAGATTTTTTACCCATCGTTTGTGACCAAAAAACTTAAACTCTTAAGCCTGTGATAAAGATTTCCTTTTAATTGTTACGCTCAATTTCTAATTCAAAAAGACAGTGAGCTTGTTCGTTGCTCGCTGTCTTTTGTCTATAAACTAAATATTGGGTTATTGTAACTTCTTGGACGTCATCAATTTTAAAAAAAGCGTGATGGATATATCAATACCTAAACGGTTACTCAATGTATCGGAATTTGTTATGTTAACATACCACGCTTTCATTAGAAAAAACAATACAAAAAAATTGTATATCTTAAATATTTTCCTCTGCTATCCAAAACCTTTAGTATTTAGTTTAATACTTGGTAATCCTTCTGAAGCTACTGAAATCCAATCCATTGCTGAACAAATAATATTCCAATAGTTTTTTCCATTGACATTTCTATATTTTTCACGAAAAAAAGGTTCTTCATTTACCTTATTACGGAACTCATCAATTAAATCACTGTTTATATTTATTTTATCCAAGATTATCAAACCTCATTTTCGCTAATTTTCTTTATTTTACCATTTATTTTGAAACTCCGAAACTTTCTTTTAAGTTTTTTCCGGACTTGCTTAACAGCAATCCTTTAATGTTAAATAAAGAAGTTTTAATTTAATGTGTCTGAAATCCATCTTTCGTTGTTTTTGGGTTGAAAGCAAAATTAAAAAACTAAATTACAGTTAATTAAACAAAAAAACGTTCTCCACAATACTGTGAAGAACGTTGATATTCGGTACTATTCACGTTTAAATTACTGTAAAACGTACTGTAACGATGCCGATGGTGGGAGTATAACTATATCCTACAAAGCATTGATGTTTCAACGTTTAAGTAACATTAGTTTTTGTTCCGTGCAAAATTGGTGCAAAATTATTTTTGGTTCGTAAATCGGTGCAAAAACAGGCGGAGCATGATCTCCGCCTTTTTTATTTGCCATATAAGTTTATTTTGATGCCACCAGCGTACTTTGGATTTGGTTCCTGCCGTCGCTCATCTCTCGGCTTGAGTGACTGTATAAATTGCATAAACGATGTTGCTTGAAAAACTCGGAAGGGGTAACGATGATTGATAGCATACCTTGTGTCAGACAATATAAGGATATACGGAAAAATCGTTTTCCCTGCTGGTTGCCAGGATTCATCCGCGATTAATCCGCTCTCGTACAATGCTAGATAACGCTTCAGCTTCTCTTCCATCATTTTTTCGCTATATATAGACCGTTGGCATTCGAGGAAGAATGGCGTTCTCTGGTAGATGAAAAACACATCCGGTTCCGCTAACCCTTTTCGATATTTTGGCTCGACAGTAAAGTGTTCAACAGGACCGAAAGACAGAATTTCTTTGTATACCTTCACGATTTCTAAATAGTGAGGGATTTTTTGCGAATTCTTCTTAATCCCGCTCTCCGCACAAAAATACACGTATGGAACAAACGCTGTAGAACGCTGAATATGACCTTCTCGAACCAGCCGCAATAGGACGTTATTGGCGCTTTCTTGAGGGCGTTTTAATCCTTTAAAATGAATGTCTGCAATGTCATCCCTACTCATCACTCTAAACCGCTGCAAATCAGCAATAATGGCTTTATCACGTTTGGTTAGTGCCATCATCTAACACCCCCAGAATGTTATCCTCACTCATATCTTCGTCATATTGGGGACTAGGCGCCTTAAAATCGCCTGTAAAATGATTTTTCCAATCGGCGGACTTATAAGCCGCTAGAATCTTTTCGGCTTGCTTTTCATCAAGATATGGCGCTTGTAGCTCCACAATATCGCTTCGTTTAAGGAGGAAACGGCCTGGAGTCTCCTTCGCGATTTTCTCGGCACCCGGCGTTCCGATTATTTTAGCGTTGGAAAAGTCGCTGACACGGAAGCCCATGCGAACGGTTAAGCAGCTCCGAATTTTCGTGTCCAATATGTCATGGCTCGGGCGTTGCAAACTTAATACGCAAACCATGCCCAGCGCACGGCCTAACGCTACTAACTGAATCAACATCGCTTTCATGTCCTTGTCGTCCATAATCATGACAAATTCATCGATGCAGATTAAAATGTACGGTACTTTTTCAGACTCCGGCAGCTTGTTAACATGAGTCACACGATATTTGTTTAACAGTTCCCCTCTCCGTTTCATTTCATCGGTTAAGTACGTGAGCATTTTCCATAAGTCTTCCGGGTAAATACAAACGTTCTTAACGTGTTCGATGTCGTAGAAAAGGTGAAATTCGCTCATTTTGAGGTCGCCGAGGTAAATTTCTAATTCGTGAGGTTTCTTGTATTGGATTAACGTGGATATAATGCTGCGGACTTGTGAGCTTTTTCCGGCGCCTGGTTCACCCGATATAAGCAGCCCTGGCTCATTGATCGCGTCATAAACGTGCCATTGACCGTGCCGGTCCATTCCTGCTACTATCGGCAAGTTCAGCCCGTCGATTACCGGCAAAATAGCGTCGTAATTATATTTCAGTTCCTTCGGGAACGTCTTGCGGTAAACGGTAAGGGTAAACGTTTTGTGATCGCCGTCCAACTCGATATTTGCGCCGAAATGTTGCATAAAGACGTATTCCTTTTTCGTTACTTCCTTCGGATCCATTCCGTTTCGGAGTGTAAACACATATTCCGTCTGATCTTTGTCAATTTTAACACTATGGATTTTCGGAAATATCCTATACGTCTTATCACCATTTTTGTACGAAATGAATAGGCTGGCATTGAAAAACGCTTTTTTTAGGGCTATTTTCGCCTGTTGACGATCAATAATTTCAAAGACCTTCTGCATTGCGCACCTCCTTATAACGCGACGAAAAACCAAAAAATCGCACTGTAAACGATGACAGGGAAAATGAATCCACTAACTGAAGAAATAACTTCTGATATTGCATTCAATCCGGCCTTTGCCGTCATATGTTGAAGCAAGGCAGAGCCAGCAATGGTAGCACTTCCGATTAAAAACAGAGCAAAACCGGTGTCGTGAATAGGAAAAAACGAGCCGGGTGTAATTACAGGAAAAAACGCTGACATAACGGATACATTATTAGTACGAGGTGTTTCCTTTTTCGTGCGATGGTTACCAGCCATAAACTCGCGGAAAGGAATCACCTCTATTTTGTTTTTACAAAACATGTTTTTCCTCCCTCTTTTTTATTTTTTAGTTTCTTTTCTTTCGTCGCTTCGCTCCTTTTTTAACACATTTGCTTTTCCTTGTTCTGATATTATTTCTCCTTGTACGAGTGCACTAGGGATAAAGTGTAGAAACAGTGATAAAAGGAAAAATGAAAACTCTAGAAATTCTTTAGGGAAATGTGTTGCTAGGATGTCTTCTAAAGAGATTCATCACTTTTGCTACTGTTTTGCTTTCGTGTTATTAGCCTATGTGGGGAAGGCTGTCTGTATATCTTGTCCTTAAAATTTTTTTGATTTTTTATAAAAAATTTTTTAAGAGGAATCAAAACAAATTTGAAGAAATGGTACATGTAGCAAATGGAGGAGTAATATATTATGAGAAATCGAATCTCTTACTTAATTAAAGCAAGGGGGTTGAAGCAAAATCATATAGCTAAAAAGTTAGGAGTAACCGAGCAAACATTTTCAAATTGGTGTCGGAATATTACACAACCCGATTTAATCCAATCTTATGAACTATCTAAACTGTTAGATGTGCCGATGGAAGAACTAGTCGAGGAGGAACAAGAAAATGGCGAAAATTGATAAACTGGTTAAAGAAGCATCTCAATATTTAGAGCCAAATGAACCTATTGTCGCGAGTGTGTTAGGTGCTTATGAAACAAAAATCATGGGAAAAGACACACTTAGAAACGGAGTTTTCCTTGCAACAGATCGCCGTATTTTGTTTTATGGTAAAAAGATGTTTGGTTACGATTTGGAAGTGTTTCCTTACGCAAATATTAGCTCGTTTGAGATTAGTAAAGGTGTGTTAGGACGTTCTATTTCATTTTTTGCTTCTGGAAATAAAGTGAAGATGAAGTGGATAAATCATGGGGAAGTAGATAAATTTATTGAGCATGTAAAAGAAAATGTAGGAAAAAAATCTGAAGCAAAATCATCACTAAGTGCAGTTGACGAAATTAAGAAATTAGCTGAATTAAAAGAGGCAGGAATTTTAACAGAAGAAGAATTTGAAGTGAAGAAAAAACAATTGTTAGGAATTTGAGCCCTTCTCGAATGAGAAGGGCTAATTATTTTTGTAAAAAAGGATATCTGATGATCATTCTCTTGAAGGATCCATTGTCTTTTAGAGGATATTGATGTTTCGGGGATAGATAGTAGCATTTTTGATGGATGATGCCGTTAGTAATGTCGAGGAACACTTTTTCATCCATCTGGAATGGTTCACGACAAACTGGACAACGCAATTTACCTACAACTTTCCACACAATTCCACCTCCAATATTTGTTAATACTCCATAAAAATTGATATTCCTTCCAATATTAAAGATGGTTCACTGTTGAAAAGGGATATTATAATTAATGCGAATGAAGGTGATTATCCATGAGATACCACATTATGTTTACGTATTTCTTGAGTGGGCAACGATATATACAGGTGATGGATTTCAAAGCAGGTAAGATCATTCGATTTACCATAGATGAATTATCTAAGGATGAATTACCAGTGAAGTTAAAGGATTATATTAAGAAGATCAGAGCAGAGATTGAGAATGGGAGATGGGATATAAATGGATCTTTTTGATTTTCTGGATACGAAAGTTGATTTAAACAAAATAAAAGTGGAGCTTCTTGAACTGGTGTCATATTTAAAAGATGAGGAATCAACTAAAAATCAAGCACTAGAGAAAGTTATCGAAATAATAAAGATAGTTGAAGAGTGCGATGTTCCTATAACTCACTTGATGTTAAACAAAAAAGGAGCCCCTCTCTAATGAGAAGGGCAATATTATTTATTTTTTAATTTATTAAGTAAATCGTTTACGCGCTTACGTGCTTTCGCTGTTTCTTCCTTTAAAAACTTTACTTTTATTAACTTTCCTTCATTATCAAAAGTTAATAGTAAAATGTCACCCTCAACAAAAGAATCTCCTAGTTCCTCCCGTGAAATGATTTTTTCTATTGTTTCATCATCTCTTTGCAGTAATACTGCATAATCACCTTCAAAACGATCAATAGTATATTTAATTGAATTCACTTACCTTCTCACCTTCACTGTTATAAAGTTCTGCTTTATCGCCATCATTATTCCAAATGTATGAATTTGTCCATTTTAAATATATTGGTGGCTGATCTTTTGCATTTTTTCCAGAAGTAACATAAACCGTTGCTCCAGCCTTTAAAACATAGTTATCTGGGAATTGAAACGTTTGATTCCCCTCAACACTAACAAGTTTCCATCCAGTTAATTTAATATCTTTAGTATCCTCATTCTTAATTGAAACTACTTCATTTTCTAGGTCAACATTTGTAATTTTTATTTTCCCTTTTTCAGGATTTGGTTTAGTAGAAGGTATGCCGTTCCATGGTGTTGAAGAAACATTATAGGTAACACCATTTGTTGTTACTACAATTTCACCTTGTTCCATTGTTGAATAGAGTAATGAACCTACTGCTTGTAATCTTTTTATAACTTCACTTGTAGGATGACCGTATGAATTATCGCCGTAAGATAATACAGAAACTTCTGGTTGAACAGCATTAACAAATTCAAGTGAAGTTCCTGTATTAGCACCATGATGAGATACTTTTAATATTTCAGATGCAACATTGAATTTTTTTAGCATCTTTTCTTCTGCTTCAAAACCAGCATCACCTGTAAATAAAAAATCGATTTGATTATAAGAGATTTTTAGAACAACTGAAGCTTCATTGTTATCAGTAGAACCATTATCTCCACTATTTAAAACTTGAATTTTTATCTCAGGATCTAAAGCGATAACTTCTCCGGTTTTTGCAACCTTAAAAGGAATATTCTTATTATTAATTAGCGTTAGATAATCGATATAGGTTTGTGTTGTATGTTCTTTTCCGCTGTCTAATACTTGTTTAACAGGGATTTGATTTAGTACATCCAACAATCCACCGATATGATCAGCATCTGGGTGAGTTGCAACTAAAAGGTCAATTGAAGAAATACCGGCTTGTTTTAAGTAAGATACAACTTTCTCTCCAGCGGTTCTTTTTCCTCCATCTATCAATATTACTTTACTACTTGGTGTTACTATTAAGCTGCTATCACCTTGACCAACATCAATGAAATGAACTTTCATTTCTTTATCAGATGGAACATCTACTTTAAATTTATCCTCAAGAGCTCTTGCGAGAAACGCTGAAAAATCTGCTCTGGTAAGTTCAACATTAGGTCTAAACGTTCCGTCTGGATATCCTGAAGTAATTCCATTAGCTAAAATACGTTTAATATAAACTGCAGAGGACATATTTGGAGTTACATCGGAAAAAGAGTTGTTTAATTCTTCCTTTAGATTAAAAGCTCTGGCTAAGAAAATGGCCATTTGTCCTCTTGTAACTGGATCATCAGGTCTAAAAGTATTGTCAGGGAAACCTAAAATTATTCCTCTTTTTACAGCAGAATCAATATAACCCGAAGCTTTTAAATCAGATTTTACATCTTCAAATTTCGTATCCCTTTGTTTTCCGTCTAAACCTAAGGCACGTCCAATCATGATTGCTGCTTGAGCACGTGTTACTGTCGTATTTGGACGAAATGTGCCATCTGGGAATCCTGATATGATATTTTTGTCAACAAGATAGTTAATTTCCTGGTAGAAACGGTGATTTGTTTTAAGGTCTTTAAAACTCTGTGCAAATATACTCTGAATAGACAAAGAAAAAAAGAGTACTAAAGAAAAAACAATACTAAGAAATTTCTTCATTCCTATCCCTCCTTTATTTTCCAATAAAATTATAAAATAGAGATGTTGATTTTTCTAGCAATATACAAATTTGTATAATATTATCTTGTTTAATAATTTTTATTGATGTCTTTTTTAAGTAGAATCTTGTATAAGGAAAGAAAAAATCCCCTACCTAATGGCAGGGGATCCTTTACTTAAATAATCCAAGTCTTTCTAATATAACAGCTAATTGCGCTCTTGTGACAGGTTCATCCGGTTTGAATTGACCGTCAGAATAACCGTTGATAATGCCTTTTTCTTTCGCTTTTTTGATGCTCACTTCTGCCCAATGCCCTGTGATGTCATCTTTTTTCGCTATTGAAACAGTATTCAATTCACGTTCAACAGCTTTTTTGAATTCTTCCCAGCGTCCTTCTGCTAAAATACGATGAGGACAATACTTTCCACTCCAATCTTGATGTTTCTTCAAACGATCAATTCCCCAACCTTGTTCTCTCATGAGTTGAGTGATTAATTTTATTGCATTTGCTTCAGCTTTTTTATATCTTTCTCCCCCTGACTTAGAATAGCAAATTTCAACGTGAATAGATTTTCGGTTACCTGGTCCGTTTCCGCCATCACCAGCTGCCCATGCATTCCGGTTCAGTGGAATTCCTTGAACAGCTTCTATATCATCGACTGCAAAATGAAATGATACTTGATTGTCATTTCTGATCATATATGCAATTTCATTTGCTGCTGATGCATCATTTGCGGTATTGTGAACTGTGATATATTCAGGATTCATTGTGTGAGGACATTTGATAGAGTATTTGCTAGCTGGAACTAAATTTTGTTTGATTTGGACCATTATTTATCTCCTCCTTTTTCAAGTGCATATTTGACCGTCGCCACCGAACCGACGCCATATAGAGCGTATTTTAAGCCGTTCACTAACACATCAAAAGAAAAAGCGTTGTTCTCAAAAACAGAGAAAACAACGCCGAGTACAACTGCAACAATCGGGATAAAGCGATTAGGAATGTTCGTCGCCTCGCGAATGGCATAAAGTAAAACGGCTAGTGCTACGTACGCCGTAAATTCAATAGATAAGATTGCTTCCATCATTTTAACCCTCCTTGAATAATAAAAGACAGCACCGCTCCAACGATGCCGCCAATAATAAGTCGTAAAATCCATGTTGTATTGTTTTTGATTGCCGAAATATCTTCGCGCATGTCTTTGATGTTGGATTCTGCAACAGCAAGCCGCGTTTTTACGTCCGTCATATCTGCTTCGAGTTTTTCAATACGATGTTCCAATCAAATCACACCTTTCTAAACAATTTTCCCTACAATAACCCCTTTGACCAACATCACTCTGTCATTCGGCTGTGGTGTATACGACGACAAATACGGATATGCTTTGCCACTGACGGACGTTTCCCCGTCAAAAATCAAACGAGGGCGACCACTTGTGTAATCCGGATCCACCCTCGCAAACTGAATCAGTTTTTCTTTTTTCTTGTTCATGAAATTCGAAATAAAAAACTCATGGTTGATCACTAGATGTTCACCACCTTGCGGACTTCGTGTTTCATTCGAGCGCCGGCTTTCAACGGCATGGTCCAACTGGTTTCAGAATACTTGCCGCTAATTCCAAGTGGTGAATATTCAATCTGCAGTACATCTGCATAATCATGGAGTGGATTCAATGCTGTTTCAAACGTCAATTTTCCGTACACTTGGCTCGCTTCAAATGCAATGCGCTGGACATACGCATCAAGAGATTGCTGATCGGCGATATCTGTCACTTCTCGATAGTCAACGATGGTCCGGCCACGATTCACCGTGCTTGTCGGACTGTCTGGATTGCTGTTCGTATACGTAGACATCAGCGATTGTTCCGCATTTGAACAGACCACGACCCACCTGTTTGCGACGTTGAAAAGATCAAGTTCTTCTTCCATGCCGGCATAAATGATGGACAATTCATCATCTTTGTATGTGTATTCTGCCGCACGGATGGAAGGACTACGATATGTCATGCTCGTAAAATAACCGTACACATCGACATGGAGTGGAGTATAGTTTATGGCTCGCAACAAAGTGTTTATGGCTTCCAACTTTTCTGTACCTGGCGCAAATTCCATATCGACAGGTAACACTTTGTCCGTTTGCTCGATATTATGCTTTGTTATGCCAGCGCTCGCCAAGATATCAATCACCGCTTGCCGATAGTTCGTTCCTGCTGTCACCGTATAGCGAGTGTCAAATTTATCGTCACGCAATATTAAAAGCCCATCGTATGCTTCGACCTCTCGATAAACAAAATTATTTTCATCCTTCCGTGTCGGGCTAGATAAAAGAAAAATTCCGAGTGGAAACTCAATCCATGATGATGGAATAGTTTCAACCTCAATCCCATTCTTTTTCCATTTTGCACCGTGTATTATGCCATCATTTCCATTTGGTGTGCTATCTTTGGCTATCGACCCTTTACCTTCATTAAACTTCCAATGTCCTACTTTAACGCCATTATTTAAAATTTCTACTTCATCAATTAATCCATCATAAACACTACCAATTTGTAAATTTGACATATCTTCTTGGATCGTACCGGGCACATTTAAACTTCCAACTTCGACTCCATCAACAAACGCTTTAAAAACATTACCATCATATGTCATTTTCAATTTATATTTTTTATTCAATTCTAATGGACATGCAATAGAATTCCATTCTGAATTCACATTGATACTAAAACGAAAACCTCCGCTTCTGTCATAACGAATGTTATAGCAAAAATTATTATTTCCTAAAACTGTGTCATTGCCTTTGTGAACAATTCTTCCCCAATTATTAGAAGTATTATAAACCGTAACCGTCGCATTTATTTCCAAATTTTTAGATATGTTTAATTCATCAGAATGCGGAACATCGACTTTATCATCCACTCCATCAAATTCCAAAGCATAATTGTCATGCTTCCTTTTTATCTCCGGCATCTTCAATTCAACAAACGGTTGGATACGGTCAGTGAGCCAATTAATGTCGCCTTTGTCCTTCAATCTAAATTTTGCTGTTCGTTTAATAGACGAAAGGGAAGCCATGCTGACTTCCCCATCAATCACTGAATCCAACTCTTTGATTTTGTTGTCATTTTTGTCCAAAAGGTCGTAACGAAAGCGTATTTGCCGATTTCCGTGTTTTCCATGTAAAGCGTCGATGATTTCTTGCCGTGAATATGGATAGTTGGTTAGCAAAAGCATGACTACACTTCCTCCGTATATGATACTTCCTCGAATGTTAGGCTGACGGTATTTCCATATAGCTCGTCATCGACTGGCAACTGGAACACATGACAAAACATTTTTCTACCTCTAGCATCGCGATAGCAAAGAGTGTTTTTTGAATAGATCATTCTTTCGAGTGCCTCTTTGTCGCCATTGTCTTTCAACAACGTCAATTTGACGATAACCGAACGTTTTTCATTATCATCATACTCCGCAACCGGCAAGCGCCGCCCTGCAAATTGCATCATTGCTGCAGTAGGTTGCCAGTTTTCGCTGCGGTCGCTCACAAGCTTGAATTGATGCAACGTATTCAACGGGTTGTCCGCTTCGTGAAGCCATACACCCGTTAATGTAATGGATTCACTAACTATCGAACTATTAGAATATGTGCCATTGTCGCCCCATGCACGGACAAAATACTCGTATACTTGCCCACTCGCTGGCGTATAGTCAACAAAAGAAGCATCAGCCGGTATATTCGTTGCGATTCGTGTCCAAGTTGATTCACCATGCTTCCGGCGATATACATCGTTGTAAGACACATTTGGTTGCGTTACGGTCGGCGTTGGGTTATCAATCATAATCGTGATAATCCCTTCTCCTTTGGCTGTTGTCACAACTGGCACCGCTGGCGGTGTATAAGAAACATGGATGTTCGACGTTATGAAATCCGACCATAAATTGTCCGCATTTTTAATCGCCACTTGAATTTTGTAATCTGTATTGTTTGCTAGACTGTATTGTATCGTCTGCGCTTTGTTTGTGCTGTTTGCTTGCACTTCCCATAACAAATTATTATTGATATCTAGCAATTTCACATGATAGGCAGTTTGACCAACAGAACTCCATTGAACCGTTGGATTTGCGACAGGAACTGTTGCACCGTTAGTAGGGTCAGTAATCGTTGGATTTGCCGGCTTATCTCCTGCAAAAAAGGTTTGTATATCGGAATACGGACTTGATAATCCCTCCTGATCATATGTCCTTACTCGCCATTCAATTGTTCCTCGTGGAAAAGTTCCTCCTGGTGCATCCCAGTATTGATTTGTAGTCACTTCTGTAACAGTATTCCAGGTTGAATTTCCTTGCAATCGCCATTCCAAATCGAATTGTGCTTGCGGGTCACCGTCAGAATCGTTATGTTCCCATGACAATCGAATAACAGAAGCACGGTCTTTTGGTGTTCCTCCACTTGGCGAAAGATTCGTTGGCACAGTCGGCGCTTGGTTGTGTTGTATCGTGAAAACACCGTCTGATTCATCCCACGGGCCGTATGATGCACCGTCATAGGCACGGATGCGGATTTTTGCCGTTGATGTTTCCGGCTCGTTAATAAAGTCGTATGTGTAACTTGTAGCACCCGCACTTGTCAAAGATACAATGTCATACCAATTTTGTCCGTTATCTGTTGATAGTTGAATTTGATATTGTAGATTCGATGTTGTTTCAATATATACACCTAAATCATAATTAGATAAATACCATGTCACCCCGTCACTGCTGCTCCAACTTTTCCATGACGGTTTGTTAATAGACGTATCCTCAATCCATGTAGATGCCGTTCCCCCGCCCACTTTACGGAAAACAACACAGTAAGTACCGGGTTGTAAAGTAACATCTAAGTTTGTGAATTCATGCAACGTTTTACCAAATTCAATCACCGTTTTTGATGCTAAATTCTGTATAAAAACATTGGGCGATCCATCTTCTTTCGCTGTATATAAATCAACATAAAGATCGAATTGTGGTTGCCCGCTATTTCTCTGTGCGTAAAATTTCGCCGTTTTTAAAACGGACTCTCCGTAAATTGTGAAAGTTTGTGCCCATCTGTCATTTATACTGATTGCTGAAGTAGCATCACTTGTATTGTCCATTATGTTTGCGGCATCTGTTGCTGCATTCCATGTAATCGTATGTTGTGCATTCCACGTTTCCCCGCCGTTTGGACTTGTGACGGTTGGGGCAGTAGGCGGTTCATTATAGGTTACTGCCAGCTTTGGTCTTAGGGATGAATCTGTGTAGTCTGACGAGTAAAAGGATGACCTTTTCGTCTGCGTATTAGAATCGGATTGTTTAACAGCCAATCCGTAATTCGTCAATAATCCACTTACCCATGCATCAACAATAGATGTAACATCCATAATCAACCATTTACCCGGGTCGGCTGTGTAAGATGTTGACGCATATGACGTTGTAAAAGATGGCTTTTCACTCCATGTAACAGTATTTTCATCCCATGACGATGTTAAAGCAACGGCGTGAAGAAGTGGAGAACTGCCATTTCCCCCCCAACAATAAAGACTTAATGTTGATGAAGTAACCTTGCCGGGAATTGATGACAAATCAAATTCAAGTAAACTCCAAAACTCTCCCCCCTCATATCCAGCTTGAAGATACGGGCTTGTTCCATAGTTGCTTGTAGAATTACTTTGTACGATCATAGTATCTTTTCCCGCTGCTCCCTCCGGTTGCATTACAACCGTCGGGTCAATCTCAATTGGATATGTTAACCCCGTAACATCTGCAACTAAATCAATATAGGTTTTATCTCCATCTCGCCGAATAGTTTGTGAAACGTCTCTACGCTCTCCATTCGCATCCTGCAACCATGCAGGTTGGAGCTTCAAATTCCCTGCGGTTAAATCATCTTCTAACGGCCCATCCACCTCAAATGAAAAAGAAAAAGGCGCACGGTCACTTTTCAGGATGATTGTCTCTTTCACACCGTTTGGCATGACTTCAAGACAAACATCCGTATCGTTCCAGGCGTCTTGGTAGTGTATACAGTTCTTTTTGCCTTCCTCCAAATACCCTTTGGCTGGGCTGGCTGCAACAGGAATGAACCGTAGTTTGTTTTCTCCCTTTCCGACTGTATAGCCCCGTTTGAAGTTTTTCGGGATTCGACAGTCAAAAGGAACTTTTAATCCTTGATAGTCCATCATGTCACGGTCAAGGATGTTTTTCTTTTTCATGTTCAAAGACGCTGTCTTCATGATTCGAAATTCTTCAGCGCCTTCTTTCGCAACAGGGAAATCTACTTGGTCTAAATCTGCTTCGTCATACAAATCCGTGTTAATGTTGTGCCAGTTTCCATCCTCATCTTGATAATGAACGTCGCCAGCATAGATTTCTGTTGTATAGGAACCGTCAAAGTTAATCCACGTTTTACTGTTACGTGTACGCTTATTAAGCATTTCTCCGACTTTAAAAGCTTGAGTTGGCATAAAGCACCTCCCTCCTTACGTTTGTCTTACTTTCATTCCGATACGGTTAAAGAAGTCATTCACTGTTCGAATTTGTTCAAGGTCGCTTACTGGGATTGTGACATTGACATGGACATTTCCATAGCGAGAGATATTTGTAGTTTGCACCGTTCCGCCGCCAGCCACGGTCATGCCTGGAACACTTGGAACCGTCGCCTGTGCCATTCGATTGGTTGCCGATACAACCGCGTTGATGTTTCGTTCAATCCCTTCTGCAAGCCCTAGTGGAATCCATTTTCCGATTTGATCGCGCATGACACGAGATGGAGAATTAATATCGAGTGCATCACTGATTGTGTTCTTGATTAAATCGGCAATAGACTTAACCTTTTCCCAAAGTGCTTCAGCCATTGAAGATATTCCACTAATCAGACCTTCGATGATGTTTTTTCCAATCTCGTACAAATCAATACCTTCTAAAAACGCTTTTGCTTCGTTCCAAATATCGGTTATGGTCTGTTTGGCTGCCGTCATTTTTTCAAACACAGCATTTTTCATGTTTTCAAAACCGTTGCTGATTGTTGTTTTGATATTTTCAACGGTTGTAGAGAAGAAGGATTTGATTCCGTTCCAAACGGAAGATATCACACTGTTGATGGCGATAAATACTGTCGATGTCGTCGATTTGATATTCTTCCACGCAGCACTGACATATCCTTTAGCCGCCTCGACTGCACCAGAAAATACCTTCTTGATGCCTTCCCATATGTTCCAGAGCGCATTTTTCATATTTTCAAAGATAGCTTTTGCGTCGTTTTTCAGTCCTTCAAAGTCACCAGTGACAAGATCCACAATGAGAAGAACAGCCCCAAGGAAGATGTTTTTGATGAACTCCCATACGCCACTAAAATACTGTTTGAGTCCCTCGAAAATAGTTTGTAGCCCGCTTTTCATTCCATCAAATAAACTCTTCGCTGTTTCCACAAACGGTGTAATGATTCCGATAACGGCATCTTTGATTGCGTTCCATATGTCCGTTGCCGTTTGTTTGATACTCTCCCATGTAGCAGAAGTAAAGTCTTTTATACTTGTCCATGTGTTAGAGAAAAATCGCTTGATACTTTCAAGCGTTGTGCTGAACCATTCTTTGATAGCGCCCCATATTTCGATAGCTTTTGCCTTAATGGTGTCCCAGTTTTTATATAAAACGACACCAATCGCGACCAATCCAGCGATTGCTGCAACCGCAATCCCGATTGGCGCTGCTATCGCTCCAATACTCACACCAAGCGTTCCTGCTACCATTGCTATAGATGTAAAAATCGGCGCTAAAGCCATGGCTGCACCTACTAAAATACCTATCGTTGAAGCAATTGCTGCAATAGTCGCAGCTAAAGTTGGATTTTTCGAAATCCATTCTGCTATGGAAGAAACTACAGATGCGATTACACCTAAAAGAGGTTCTGATGCAGTTTTCAAGTCGGCAAAAGCTTGTTGCAATTGAACGGCTGGGGAAGCATCCATTTTTGAGACTGAATCATTCAGTTGATCTTGATTCGCGCGAAAATCAACGGTTGCTGTTTTCGCGTTCAGAAGCGTGTCGATAATGTTTTGACCTTGGTCTTCATACATTGTGCCGAAAATTTGGACGCCTAATAGGTTCTTTTTCGTTTCATCGTCAACATTATTGAGGGCTGCGGCGATTTCTTGCATTGCTTTAGACCCTTGTTCTCCACCAGCCGCAACAGCTTTTCCCCATTCCTGCATTTGCTTCGCAGAAATGCCTGTGCCAGCAAGTAATTCTTTCACGGCTTTCGGCACTTCTTGGCCAAATTCCGCAACCCGAATACGCCCTTCTTTCAACCCATCTAAGAGGTTGTCAATGTTCCATGTTCCTGTTTCAATACCAGCTGCAAAAAGAGCTTGTATTTCTTGTGCTGTATATCCAGCGCGTTGCAATTGTTGACCATATTCTGCAATAATGTCTAACTGTTCAGGAGGAAAACCGATTTTTAAAAGCGCATTGGTTAACCCAAGCGCTTCTTCATTCGTTATATTTAGCTCTCTTGATATTTCATTTACTTCTTGAATGAGTTCCGTAAAATCAATTCCGCTATAGGAAGAAGCAATCGCAGCCGCACCTTTCACAATTGCTGCATTTGCTTCGTCGCTGGCATTTTTGTTCAGTGCCCATTGTCTGCGGACACCTTCCAACGCAGCTTCCGCGTCAACCCCATACGATTCAATTGTCCGAATGGCTTCTTTTACTGCTTCCTTTGACGATTCTGGAACCTCAAATGTTACATCAATCTTTGTTTTTAGAGTAGATACATCGAGTGATTTTTCAATCGCTCCAGCAATCCCACCACCAGCAACCAAAGCCCCAGCTACATTTTCAAGTTCAACGCCAAGCTCATTTACTGATTTTTCGGCTGCTTTTGCTTCTTTCGCCAACTGTTCAAGCTCTTTTTTGACGTTTTTAAGCGAATTGCCATCATCGACAGATGATAGAGCTTTCTTCATTTTGTCTATATCAATATTTGTTCCAAGTGCTGTTCTACCGATTTTTTCAAGAGCCGCATTCAGCTGTTGAGAAGATGCAGACCCGTTTTTTATCGCGTTTGTTAATCTCCCGCCTAATGTTCCTGCAAAATCATCAACACTTTTACCTGTTGCCTGAAAAAAAGTTTCTAACTGTTTTGTAGCTGTAGCAATTCTTTGCTGTTCTTGTTCCGTTTGAGCCAATCTATTCTTCAAACTGTTCAGTGATATTTCCGTGAACTCAATTTCACGTCGGAAAGCCCTATATTGCGCTTCACCAATATCACCACGTTGAAACTGTTCTTGCACTTGCTTTTCAACATTTCTAAGAGTGTTTAACTTCTCTGCTGTCGCTTGAATTTGATCAGCTAACAATTTTTGTTTTTGAGCAAGCGCTTCGGTATTGCCTGGATTAAACTTTAAAAGTTTATCGACTTGCTTTAATTCGTTTTGAATGTTCTTACTTTTTTCCTCAACGTTTGAAAGAGCCTTACCAAGTTTCGTGGTGTCCGCTCCTATGACCACGTTGATTCCACGAACAGACTCCGCCATGTTCTCACCTCCCTATCCGAAAAAGGCGTCTATATCTGCTTGTGTGGCCATTCTGCTGCGCGTTTTCGGCTTGTTAGTGACCATGTCGACGTAGATGTTCACGTACTTAAGTAAGTCGTTGACTGTCAATTCGTTCATTTCGTCAAAAGAAAGGCCGGCGCGTTTCCCCATAACAAGCAATTCCAAGTCTGGGCGCTCCGGCTTATCACGCTCTATATCAACGTTTTGGTTTGGTTCGGCTTCTTCCACGAAAAAAGCCTTTCTGCGCTTCCTCCATGACACAGGCCGTCAATTCTTCAAGGTCTAATTCGTCTAATTCAGCTACCCATGTGGCTAAGTCTGGGAACTTTTTCCCTACACCTTCGCATGCTTTTGCCATGGCCCAAGCCATTTGTAGAAAAAGAACCCCATCCATTTTAGAAGGGTCTTTTTCGATCCCGTCCATTTTCAGCAAATCACTCACAAGGTCGCTTTTAAAAGCTTGCTTATAATAAACAAGGGCCAAAGGCGTCGCCTTTAGCCCGATTTCCTTTTCACCAATTTTTATTATTCTCATTCATTACGCTCCTCCCCCGAATGTCGGTAGATAAATAGATTCAAAGAATGAGTTGTATGCAGTTGTATTCGTATCATTCAGCTCCATAACGCCGCGAACGATGTTTCTGCCGTTTAATTCGATTGGTAAAATGCGAATATTCAATGTTTCTGTCGCTGGCTCGACCGATTCAGCGCGGGTAGCATGTTCTTTAGACGGGCGACTAGCTTTGCAACGATAATAGACAAATCGGCGGTTTTTCTTGTCACCCAGTATTTGTCCAAGTAGTGCGAATTCTTTTGGTTCGCCATCAGTTGTTTCCACTAGCATCCCATTCGAATCAATTTCCCAACCGAGTAATTCCGCGATCACGCTGTCTGGAATATTGGCCATTTCAAGTCCTGCGGTATAACCATTGTTTGAAGTATAAGTAAAATATGGACCGTTGTCCGCATAGAACGTGCTTTCCTCACCCTGCGGTTCCGGAGAGAATTTAACCGCGCCTGGAATAAGGATTGGTGTGTCCCAAGTTGGTGTTGGTGATGTTGTGTTTAGATAGGCAATATGAACTTTTTCAAGACCAAACGTTACTTTGTTTTGGCTCATAAATTTCTAACCTCCTATGATTTGAATTTCATAGAGTATTTGATACACTTTTTCTTCATCGAGATATGTCTCGAATTTGCGATACGGCAATCCTAGTTCTTTGAGCTTGTCCTGTACTTTTTTCTCGGCAGCGAGATCTTTTTTGTCCGTGTATAGTTCAACTTGAAAGTTTTCGATAGGTACGTAGTTGATGTTGTCCGCCATCATGTCGTTGGAATAGGCGAATTGATATACAATAAACGGTGGTGTGACTGGGCTGGAAAACGAGCCGTAGGCAACAGGATAGCCGATAGATTTCAATGCTTGATAAAGTTCAGCCTGCGTCATTTTAACCACCGTTTTGGATGATCTTTTTCAATTCATCCGGCAAATTTGCCCCATTTTTTTCGTATGCAGGCCGTAAATGTGGATAAGCAGGTACGCGGCCACCATTAACCTTCGCGTGGCCGAACTCAAGAAGATGGACACGGCGGTAGTGTTTCTTGTTCCAAACAATGCGCTTGGTTGTGCCGTATCCGTCCTCTTTTGTAATGCCGAACCCTTGCGCGTATTCGCCTGTCCGTTTCGGAGCGAGCACTTTGGTTTCTTGTAATACTTTCCGTGCAGTCTTGTCTACTGTTTTTCTAACACTTACCGCCACGTCATCGGTATATTCCTTGATAGCCGATACCAACTCATCAGCTAGACGGTCGATCGGGATATTAGCCATTTAAACACGCTCCTTCGCTAAAATTGTGAGCGTTTTGTTCAATTCATCATCATTGATCGGAGGCTCAATAATATCAAAAATACGTTCCTGATATGAAATCCTCATATCTGAAGTAATTCCTTTTGTATAGCGAATTATAAATCGATAAGTAATAGTTGCTCGTTCTGCGCCAGCTGCTACATATTCAGAACCTTTAACCGTTTTAATCATTGCCCAGCACGTGCGTGCTGGCTGCCAATCCTCAACTGGTTGGCCGATTTCATCCTCTGTGACAACTCTCTTCAACAGCATAATGCGGTGTCTAAACTGACCGGTATTATAATTCGGATTGTATTTAAAGGGTTGCATTTGTTTCGCCTTCTTCTAACTGTATTTCTTCCAGAGCTTTAGCGATTCGGAGATCATTGATTTGCGTTAAAAAATTAGTCTGGAAATATTCCAACGCGTCATTGTAAACATACCGAGCGCGCTCAAAAACGAGCTCCTTGAATTCTTCATCTTGGTTAATGTCGTAATCGCCACATATACGAATTAAACTTTTATTTGATGCAGAAAGGATTCGAATTAGGTTCTCATCTTCCTCATCGCCTAATTTCATTCGTTCCTTAAATTCTTTCAAAATTTCAGGAGTAATCATTTACATCACTCCTTATCATCAGGAGCTTCTTCAACTTCCTCAATATAAATTTGACCGTATTTATTTTTCGTGGTCGAAAGTTCTTCCAATCTTGCTTTAGTCGCTTTGTAGCCTTCTTTTGGGTAAATGTCTCCAACGTTATAAATATGGCCGTCATGTTTCAGCTCTTTAAAACGCCGAATCACTTTAAATGCCATTGTCAATCACCTCC
Organism: Aeribacillus pallidus; assembly: GCF_050478865.1. Lineage (NCBI taxonomy): Bacteria > Bacillati > Bacillota > Bacilli > Caryophanales > Bacillaceae > Aeribacillus > Aeribacillus pallidus. Next base: position 25,509 of record NZ_JBCNBW010000022.1, read on the forward strand.
GTAAAAAAAGAAGAAACTCCTTAAAAATTAAGGAGTTTCAGGCTCTAAAATATCATCAATATTTAAATCAAATAGTTTGGCTGCATTGTTATCGTGAGCTTTACCAAATGCGAATTGTTTTGCTGTAAACAAATCGCAATCTTCAATGGCAAGAGTTTGGTCAAAACGTTTAATTTTGACACCGCCGCCAATGTAAGCATCATAGCGATCTTTTACAAAGGCTAATAATTTCCCTTGTGTCATGAATTCAGACTCTACCACGCGCAAATTATATGGCAACACTGTTACATACGCACCGTTTGCGTTTAAGAATGTATATAATGCTTTGATATTCCAAGCGTCAGATGGATTAACAACTAATACTACCTTGCCATCAACTTTAACCGATTTACCATTTTCTTTAACTGATAAGCGTTTCATTACAGCAGCCAATTCTTTTACTGTTGTCTGCGAATCAGCAAATGTTAATGTGCCGCTAGAATCTTTATCTGCATATCCATTAGTTGGATCAATTGGTTTGTTCAAATCCTTAATTAAGCCAATTGGCTCATCTTTTACTGGTCCTGCTCCAAGTAAAAACCCTCGCTCTAATCCCACTGCGAACGTCTCAACAATTTGAGCACGAACAAATCGTTCTATCCATTCAGGTCCATGCTCGTCGAGATCTTTAGGAATTACAACAAATGCTGTTAGTTTAGATTGTGTTACACTTTCTTCGCTAAAAGCTGCATCTAATTGTCCTTTAATTTCACCGAAAATTTTACCCCATACAGCTGCACCACTTGTCTCCGACTTAATGATGCGTGTGATTAAACCTGTAGTTTTTAATCCGAGTTCTTGCAATAACGGATGTTCGTTTGTTAAATCTTCAAAAATACGGTCAATTGTGGATTCAGGCAAAAGAATCTCTTCTTTGTATCCTACTTCAGTGCTTAAAGAGTTGAAAAATTTACGTTCTTCAGAAGTTAAAATGTTCGATTTACCACGAGCAGCAAGAATTTGTTGATCTAGGTTTTCTTGACGTACTTGAGCTGTAATCACTTCTTTTAAATCATTCACAAGAGCCTCTTGCATGTCAGCCCAAGCTGTTGCTTGTTCTTCTTCTGTCGCACCATTCTTAACCAAATCAATGTACACTTGTTTTTTCTCATTGTAAGTTTCCATATTTCCTTTTAATTTCATAGTCATATTGTAAAACCTCCTTTTAAATTAAAAAATGAACCCTTTTCGTTTCGTCTGCACTTTAGCAGGCGGCGTAGGTTCATTTGATAGATTGTTATTTTGTTTTAAGTTGTTAGTTACAGCGTTGATAATTTGTTGCAGCTGATCATCATCTAATTTAATTGCGCTTGCTGTAGCTGGTGTTGTTGGTTCAGATTCTGATATTTTATTAGCAAAACCAATTTCTACAGCTTCGCTTGCCGTAAACCAAGTCTCTTCTTCGACTTTTTGTGTTATGTCTTCTCTTGTTGTTTTGGCTTTTGTCATGTAGATATCAACAATAGAATTATCTAGCTTAGTCAGAAGTTCAACTTCTTTTAATAGATCACCTTTCTTTCCCCAGACAATCGTTGAAGCTTCATGAATCATCATCATCGAGCCTTTGCCCATGATTAATTCATCTGCTGACATAGCAATGATTGACGCAGCTGAGCACGCCCATCCATCCACATAAATTGTCACTTTTCCGGTATGCCTTTTTAAACGGTTATAAATGCTGATGCCATCAAAAGCATCTCCTCCAGGACTATTCAAATTGATAATAATGTCATTATTTCCTGCCTCTTTTAATGCATTGTCAACATCACTTGCAGAGACTGATTCTCCCCACCACGAATCACCAATCACTCCATAAATGGTGATTTCAGTCGTATTATTTTCTTTGTTGTGAACAAAATTGAATTTATGCGGGATTTTCTTTAATTGTTCGACATATTTTTGATTCTTAAACGTTTTGAAAAAGTCCGCTTTTTTCATCCATTATCACCTCCTTCAACAGAATCTGCAGATTGATAGTTTTTCGTAATCACAAACTCATCCAATGCTGGATTATCAGAGCGTTCTGCGCCAAACAATTCTCTCACCTCATTTCGCGTAAAGGCTCCGCTGGCAACAAGCTTATCTACTGCTTCTGCGTGTTCAATGACGTCTTTTTCCATTAAGCCTTTCACTTCAATCCTGGAACCTTCTAAATATTCGTTTTTCGTTAAAATCTTTGCATTCAATTCATCTTCAATCTTTTTGACCAATGGGCCGATGCAAAACTTGATGTATGCTTTAATTGACGTTTCGTATTCAGCCATTTCTCCATGGATTAACGCATTCGGAATACCCAGTATATTGGCCACATCATCAATCAGAGATTTTTTCAATTTTGTAAGCTCGTCGATCGACTGGCCGTTGTTATCACCACTAGCGACCTCATCATACTCAAAGCCTTTGAGTTTCGGAACAATGGCGACGGAATTTTTACTGAATGCTGCGAACAACTTATCAATAAACTTTTGCAATTTTGCTCGATTTTCTTCGTTTAGTGATTGGGTCGAATCGATGCTAACGATTCCTCTGATTTGATTTTTTCTCAAACTTACTTCAATCATTCGACTAAATAGGTCCGCAAAATCATTGAACATTCCATCCATAAACTCTGTTAATTTCTCATTGTTGTAAGTGATATAAATAACCTCATCCATTCGAAACGATCGTTGAAACTTATAATCTTTAACGGTCACATCACGAAAAATATCGGGATAAACCGCAAATTCATCTCTTGTGAAATCGTCAGCTATCAATAAATCATTTGTATCCGTAAGAATGACAAGCACTTCGTTTTCATAAATCAAATTGTAAATAAAGTCTTGCCAAAAATCAGCAGCACTTTGGTCCGTGTTCGGTCTAATGTTCAACAAATAATGCCAATCGTTGTATTCCCGTTTTCCATTTTTCATAAAACGGAAATCCGATTGGCTAATCGTTCGGCCAATGAAGTTGATACACGTTTCTAAGGCCATTTTCTTTAAGTAAGCTCGGTGAGACGTTTCATAAGTTAGATCAAGGTCAAACATCCATTCCAGTTCACTATTTCTTCTCAAAATGTCACTAAGCCAACCCATTATCCATTCTCACCTCCTTAGAAGTTTAATGCGTCTAAAATATCCAGCGATTCTTCAATGTTTGTATCATTTATTTCATCAATCCGGTATAACCCATAAACAAATGCTTGGAAACCGTCTGTCTTTCGACGGATGGGCTCTTTCTTTTGGTACTCTTTGTTTCCATCCTTCTTAATCACCACAAGCACATTGTTGGTGTACCAGCGCATAAGAGGATTATCGCCAAATATAAATAACCGATTAGCAAAACCTGTTTCCACTCGAGGCGCTAACAAGCTGTGAATAGCTCTAGGATTGCGAATAACCTCAACTTCGAATCCTACTTCTTCAAGTAACGTTCTCAATATTTCCATTCGGAAATTGTCTCCAACTATTTTCTTGATATTGTAATATTTTCGCATTTCAACAAACCAATTCACGATATGTTGAGGATTTATTGTTGGTTCATCTACAACCGTAAGAAGTCCTTGTTTTTCCCATTCCCTAATTGGAGCAAATTTGCGTTTTCCAGCCATTTCAGCATCATGTTTTTTAGAATAACTGTAATATTTATCAACAAATTCTTTTCTTGCGAAAGAGTAGGTAATGAATGGATATTTGCCTTCATGTTTAAATACCAGGCCACATGCCGCGAAATCTCGAATGCTCGCAAAGTCTAAACAACCAATACACTCTCGACCTAACAAGTTCGGCATTGGTTGATTCGTAGCTTCTATTTCCTCCCATTTAGCTACAGAGCGTTCCAAATCCGTAACCGGCAAATTCATACGTTTGGTCATAAATTCTTCACGGTTACTTGGATCGTCCTCTAAATCCTCGAATTCTTCCTTGATAGTTTCAAACAAACCTTGAGCGTATTCGCCTCTTGGCTCACTTAACATCGGGTTTGCTTTTTCCCAGTTTGATGGATCTTCGACTTCACTTTCATCATCCAGCTTACAAATGAAAGGAAACAAAGCATTTGGACGAGCTTCCCCGGTCAGTACCTTCATTGCTTTTTCTTTTAACTTGTCCAGGAATCCATCACGGACATAACCGTCAGTTCCAATATAAAATTCTCGAGGATTTGGCTTTTTTCCTAAACCAGAAATATGAACACGAACATCTTTATTGCTTTCATACTGATGAATCTCATCAAATACAACAGCACCATCGCGCAAACCGTCTTTAGTTTCACCATTTGAGGTACGGAACTTCAATACGCTTCCAGTCTTTATTGATACGGTTTGAGTTAGTGTCGTTTTAAAAGCCTTCTGGAGTATTTCGTGACGTTTTATCGTTTTGTGAACTTCATCTGGAGACGTTTTTGCCTGTTCTTCACTGTTTGCAACAACAGAAATGTTATACTCTTCAATTCCGTGCAACTCACTAATAAGAAAATGAGTAATAACGGAAATTAAACCGTTTTTACCGCCTCCACGCCCTAACATCCAAAGATGTTTTCGATAAAATACGCGATTATTTTTTTTATTAAATAAAAAGACGAAAGCGATTAAGAACTTTTGGAACGGTTGCAATGGGAAATACCATTTTTCACCGAACTTAATGCAGTTCTCTATCATTTCGTCATCAAAATACAAATCATCTCGGCTTAAAACATATTTCTTGAGATATTCAATTAACAGAATTCGCTCTTTGTTAAATTTGATTTTCCCTGTCTCATAGAGACGGATGTACTCGTCTACATATTTTTGGCCAATCATACTAAATCACTAGCGCTGTAACCACCTTGATTGTCGGTAGTGCTCTTTGGTTTGTTATCTAATCCTAAATCTTTTCCAAGAGCTATTATTTGGGCGTTTATTTTATTTCTCTCACTAATAAGAGGGTGAGCCTTTGTAAATTTCTGTGAACCGTTTATGGTTGTGACTGACTCTCCCTCTTTGCTGATCGTTTTGCTGATTTTTCGAAATGACTTTACCAGGTCGATATACCGTTCCACTTTTTCTACCTGTACCAAATCATTTGTGTCTATCCGTTCCATCAACTGTTCCTTTAGTTTGGTAATACTTACCGACATAGCCCCACCCCCTTACGTGAGTATTTTTTCAAAAATTCTCGACAGTACACTGCCCACCGCCGGTGCCCAGTAAAAAATTTTTTTCAAAAACTTTTGACCCGGGGGGTCCTATTTTTCACCATTTTTCGTCATCCCATTTAGGCTTTGCCGGTTCAAAGACTCTACCATGAATTCGGTTATGACAATTAACACATAATGTTTCAAGGTTATCCATGTCTAAAGCTAATTCTGGATGATCCTTAAGTTCTTTGATATGATGAACAACCAACTGAATCTTCTTTCTTTTCGCTTTCTCGCTATACTCATTTGTATCGATGGTGACGTAACCATTCCGTTTACATTCCTGGCATTCGTAGTTGTCCCGTTTTTTTACTTCTTCTCGAAGCAGTTTCCATTCGTCGCTATCGTAGAACTTACGCTTTTGTTGTCTTGTTTTGTAGTGGTTCATTGCGATCACTCTTCATCTTCAATACTTTTTGTTGTATTGATTTGTTTAATATCCAAACACTTTTCACAATAGAATGTGGCTTGAACAAATGAATATACTACCTTGCCCTCGCTATAGATGTTCTCCACATTTGAATCCAGTATTTGATACTTATGTTCACACACTGGTTTAAAATTGTACGCTTGTCGCTTAGGTGGTCTTGGTGTTTGCGGTACAGGTTTCAAACTGTGACATTCATTATTAAAATTAATCCTAGCGTTAGGCATTTCATAAACCATGCTATCCCTCCAAATAAAAAAGCACCCTGAAGGATGCTTAATTCTTAATTAACTCTGCAATTGTTTTAGCTATAATATTTTCTAACCTTTCAAATCCTGCATCTGTAAAACGTTTAAGAATGTTTTTGGCTTTTTCTTCTCCACTCGAAACATTTTCTAATTCTAACTCCAATTTATCTTCTAAATATCTTACGGTGTGTCCGGTTAGTAAAGCATTATCTAGTCTTACACCAAGAATACCATACGGCTTACGGCCACCTTTAATATAGGTTACATTATGTATGAATCCTTCATTTTCTAATTTCAAGATAGCAATATTAAATACATCTTGATCCATACCTTTTTCTATGAACTTTCTTTTTACTTCATTAAAGTTAGGTATATCTTTTTGATACTCAATAAATAAAGCAATAAGAATTTCTCGCTTAGTATCAACTATCATATTTTATCCCTCCTTCCGCCTACTCCATTCGGCAAAAGGGGATATTTTCCTACATCATTTATTCGTCAAATTTTGACAAATAGAAGGTTTTTCCTTCCATTTAAAAGAATTTTTTATAAAGAAAGGTGGTGAATGTAAATGCAATATAAACCTGGGCAAAGGCCCGAACATTCCGGTCAATTTCAAGAAAGAGGACCTAGAGGTGGAAAAGTAAGCAATACTGAGATTACGGGAATTGAAGGAAAACCTTTACCACCTACATCAAAACCCGGAAACGTTTGGGTTCAAGTTGATAAAACAAAACATAAAAAGTAAAGCTTTATAATATATAAATATGCCTTTATTATCTTTTAAAGGCTTTCTTTTTTGTTCATCACTTCCTCCTAATCGCCCCACGCACTCTTTTGTACGTTGGTCGGCTAATACCCATGATTTCATACCAGTTAACTTTTTCTTTCTTCCTTTTAGCCTTTTTCTCTTTGGCCATGTTCTTTAGCTTCTTAACATCTTTATCTGGCAAATGGTCAATTAGCTTCATCTTCAACACTCCAAACAGAGTAAAATAAAAACGCCACCCCATAGGGTGACGCTAGGTAAAAAAAGCATTCTGTTGGGAAGTTTCGCCCTTCTTCATATCCCACGATACAATCATAGCACGTCCAAAACAAAATAATCTGTCATCTTTCTGTCATTTTTCCTTCACTTCTCCGTCAGTTTCTTGTCACTTTCGATGCTTATCTTTTATACAGTCCATTAAGCATAGGCATAAATTAGGTTTTTATATATTTCTGATTTGTAAATACGCTGTTCCTTTACATTAACTTTGGATACACTAGATACAAACAACAATCGATAACCTTGTTCCTCGTAGTATTTATTTAGCATATGAATATGAAGATCAAGAAAGGTTTTAGTTCTGGTTATCGATACCCAAAAGATTCTCCACGCTATCTTTTTGTTTGAACTGAGAATTCTTTTTAATTTTTTCTTATCGATTTCGGACAACTTATTATCCTTATTTATTTCCGCTATATATTTTGTTTTGTGCTTAGAAATGTCTCTATATGCTAGTATCGGCATAAAGAAAGTAAGTACAGTAATATTTGCAACATCTACGAAGAAATTACTTCCTTTTACTTGAAAAAAGATTCGTAGGAGCAGTCCCAAAAAGATGGAGATTACAAATACCACAACCAAAATAATAAAATGGGTATTAGTCAGCATTCAGCCTTCACCTCCCAATAATTGGTTTCGTTTGGTAACCTTTATTTCCAATTGGGGTACTCCTTATACCATGGTTGAAGACCTCAAGTCCTAACAAAATCGCAACAAACAACCAGCTAGTAAACACATACGCCTCCAAACTAAATGATCCGAATTTGCTCATTAGCATATTATTTGGATTACCAACAAGGATTAAATTAGGTATTTTTCCGGATAATGTAAAAAGATTAGAAAATGCAAGACCCTCGATTATTGCAAAACCAAGTGAGATCAGAACGCCGATAATACCTAAACCTCTCTCTATACTTCTATTGTAATATGCAACATTAGCGTAATCGATGATCAACATCAGGAAAAAAACTAACCTAGATGCAAAAAACATTTTTATTTCATTATCAGTGTTGGGGATAAAATTTAATAAAACTAAGTTCACAGAAATTAACACTGCTCGGAATAAACCTAAAAAAAATCTCATAATACCAACCTTTGCACTAATAATATATTCAACCGTATTGATATTTTTGTTAATTTATTTTCGACATCTGGAATTGGTTTCCTGCAAGTTTATTTCGTCAAATATCGACAAGTCGGCATAAGGAATACCGCAGTAATAATATTAAGCCTGTTGATTCCAGAAAACGTATTACCAAAGGTTGATTATATCTATTACTTTTTTAGAATGGTAGTAAAATAGTTCGACAAATATCAACAAAAAGACACCTACACAGGTGCCTCTTCCTTGTAAACTTCAATCCGCAGCGCGAAGGCTAGCTTGTAGAATGCCTTTTCGCGAACGCGGTAGAACCTCGATTCACTGATTCCCATTTCATTGTATATTTCGTAATCGTAAGGCTCTTCCAATGTCATATATCGTCTGATTATCAATTCCCGTTCTGTTTTGTTGAGCCGATTCACCGCGCGGCGTATTCTCTCCATGTACTCGTCACGTTCTCGTTCGAAATCTGCTCTTTGGATGGCCGCGCTTTCTGTAGATGAGTAAAACGCATTCGTGTTGCTCGGCGGCACGAGAGAGTACGTCTGTGTCACGCGTGGTAAAAATTCATCTGGAACTGTCAACATATACATGCGATATTTTTCAAGTGCTGCCTCGACTGCTTCTTTGGTTTTTTCCCCATCTGTATCACGCAAAAAAGACAATTGCTTCACCACTTGGACCCCTCCCGTGTTATACTTAATGTAGAGAGCTACTAACGCCGGGAGGAATCCTGGCTTTTTTACTGCATATTTTCTTCGTACTACGCAATATCAACGTCATCTGTAGCACAAGAAGGGCATCCCTCATAATTTTCAACAAAGATAGCTTCCCCTAGTTCGTCATAACCATCGTATCGAGGTACAATTGCTAATTCTTCTCTTAACCCCTTCCAATCGCATTGATTACATTTAACTTTTTGATTAGGAAACATCTTATTCATCATTTTTCCTCCTTCGCATTATGTGTCAACTATGAAACTCCATGCTTATTTTCCTTCATAAAATCAAGAAAATGTTCACGAATTTTCCACGCTGTCTTTTCACCGACGCCTGATATTTCTTCCAACTTTCCAAGCCACTCCAACATCAATTGCGTGTCTAATTCGTTTTGCCGTTTGGCTCCTGCTTCAAATCCACGATTCCAAGCCTTCATTACTTCTGGATGAAAGGGAGAAGTTGTTTTCTCCCTCTCACGTTTGATTTTGCGTAGTGATTTGCCCATCACATCACCAGCTTCCAGCCTTTTTTGATACGGCTATCAAGCTCGTATTTTTTCAGTGGTTCATATCGATAGACAGCTTGTCCATCTTCACGGCGAAACAACAGATACCACTTTGCTTTGCGTTTGCGTTTCTTCATCCGATCACGCACCATAGACATCTTTTTGCAGTTTTTGTAACGTATAAAGCCGTAATGCTTTCAGTTCGCGTTGAAGATCGATGCAATTGTCTGAGTATCGGTCATTTCGCTCTGTTAATTCAGATATAGCCTCTTTCAATCTCTGAACCTGATTTTCTAGCAACAAATTCTCTTTATGAAGCCGTTCCTTGTCCGCCATCGCTGTTTCGAACAGTTCTTGCAAACAAGCAATTTCATTCTCCTTCTCAGTGACTAGTTTGTGAGCATCGATGACTTCACGTTTGAGGCGTTCGATTTCTTGTTTATTAGTATTAGGAACAGAATTTGATTTTAATTCTTCTAGTTGCTTTTTCAGCTCATCACGCTCGGCTTCAACCTCCAAGTACTTGATATAGGAAATAACTCTTGGTTGGCTCATCTTCTTTTCCTCCCTCTCCTTTAGAATTTCATCTACACTTTTCCCTGCTCGTAACTGTTCTAGTTCCTCTGGCGTCAGCTGATATGTTTTAACGCTGTTATCGAATACATATTGCCTTGTTCCAAATCTTGGTGGTCCAGATCGGTATGGAGAAATTTTTGTTAAGGTTGCCATCCTACTCACCTTCTTTTATGGTTCGGGAGCAGAAAACTGCTCCCTTTTGTTTACTTCACAGCTCTAAGCTTTCTTTCTTCACGCTCAACGTCTTCCAACGACATTTGGTAATCTACTTCACGGACTGCTGCAGCAAATTTTTCGATTCCTGTATCCCATAGACCATGACGTTTGATAATATCGGAAAATTCTTCAACGTCGTGTTCACGGATGGACCAGCTATCTGCTTGGTCTGCTGGTTCGTATTTTTCAACCCAATCGCCTGTTTTCGGGTCAATATCCTTGAAACTCTTGCGGGCGAAATGACACAATTCATGATCGACGAGAGCAACACGTTGGTCATGCTTCATAGCGTTCCATGCATCGGCGCTAATGAACACAAAAAGCATTTTTCCTGTGACGTATCGTTCAAACGCTGTGCATTTTTTGGCCTTTCCCGCCCAATCGCTCGAGCCCTCGCGGAAGTAGTAGCCAATGACATCCTTAGCATCTTTTAAATGCGGATGATACTTATCGATTAATTCCTCAGCAATTTCTCTTACTTCTGTTGCTTCTTTAAAAAATACTCCGGACATATTGTTAACCTCCTAGATTGATAGATTAAGAGATTTTATTCAAAGCTTCTTGTTGAAACTTTGTTAACTCAACTTGTCCATTTAAAGCCCGAGCAATTTGGGCTAGCACAAACGCATCGCGGACGTTATCGCTGTTGTGTTCAAATCCCCAGCGCTTGTAGATCGGCAAAACCAGTTCATCTTTCTTGGCATTTCCTTTGCCTGTGGCAAATTTCTTGACTGAAGACGGCGGAACCTCATAGTAACTCAATCCAGCTTTGATTAGCTCTGATCGAAGTATCCAGCCGATGCCGTACTGGACACTAACCGCAGCGCCTCTTGAACTGTAGGAAAAGCCTTCGATGCAAATGACATCGTGGTCTGTAATGTACTTCATTACTGTTTTAGCAATATCCATAAATCTATGTGGGTCTCTTTTCTCTTTTGATGTGATTTCTACGGCTGTATGTACCTTGTTGTCTTCGAGAATGACGAGCCCCGTTTTCGTTGATGGATCAATACCTACAAATCTCATATACTGACATCCTTTCAACTGGTGACTTCGATGGGTTGGTCCTTCACTGTATGCTCCGCGCCGCATTTGTCACATACTGCAATCAGTCCGTTTTGTGTTCTCTTCACTCGGAAAAGCGTACCGTAACAAATTGTCCCTCTTTCAGAGATTCGTTTAAGACAAATCAAGAAGTCTTTTCGCCGCATCAATATCCACTCTCCTGGCGCTGGTGATTCACCGTATTCTTCTGCATATAGGCTTTCTCAATCTGCTCCCAGGTGAAGCCGAGCATTTTGCCGAGTCCGAGAAAGTAAGCAAAAACCAAATCGTATATTTCACCATTAACATCCTCATGACGATGGAAATAAAGGGAGTTGATCCAATCGTATATGGCGATAAATTGCCCTAAAATATCACCGTCACCGAAATACAACGGCTTTGGTTCATAATCTTCATACACTTCATTCATGTTGATGTCGTTTCCGATAGATAAGAGAAAATGCAAACCGTCTGCGAATTCTTCAAGGAGTGGATTTCTGATACATTCTTCGCAATATGTGAGACCACTTACGCATTCTTCACATCCAATTTGTACATACGTTCTCGGCTCTTGGTCATTACTCCAAAACTTAAATCCTCGCCATTCGTTCGCTAACTCCCCTAACTCAACCTGTAACGCAAGGATTTTCTTTGCCAGCCGATCTTCTCCCTCTTGTCTTGGGTGTTCTCGTTCAATTCGTTCATCCAACTGGCGTTGCAGCTGAAAAAGTTTAGATAAATCCATGAATTTTCACCTCGTTCAGTTATTGATTAGTTAAACGCCCATATTTGCCCTGTACAGCGTTTTTCTCACTTTCGAACACTTTCCTATTACCCTCACAAGAAAAACGCCACAGAAGTCAAAATTTGAAGATTTCGAGTGTGTTAGAGTTTTATCTTTGCTATCGCAAGCACATGACGCAACGTGTAATAATCAAGATCATAGATTGATTGATTTTGATATTCTGTGATGCCAAGGTCTAGCAGCTGTCGAATGATGATTTGCTTTTTAAGTTCCTGGCTAAATTGAACTTTTTCGTAGAGGATACCCATTGCCTTACCTCCTTTCATAAAATCCAGCCAACGCTGGAAATTTGCTATGCTCTTTCCTCATATCTCGAAATGTGAGAAATTCATTTCCACGTGACATTGGAAAATCTAACGGGTATTCGTGACAATTTTTCGGATTTCGCTTGAACTTCTTTTGGAAAAACTCAATTGCTTCTTCCTGGCTTGCAGCAAACACAAAAGCGAAAAGCTTGTCGTCATATTTGAGTGAGAAAACCTTTATGTCGCTGAATCCGAGCTGATTTTGTACAATCATCTGTGCAACTTTTTCATGATTGGCTTGCAAAAAGTCGATCTTGTCGGCATCATCGTCGAGGGACACTTGCCCTTCTTGGAGTAAATGTAGTATGTAGTGGGCTAGTGTCTTTTCCTCGTATCGGATACTCTCCTCATACAGCTCTCTGACCGTAGTCATCGACAATCTCTCCTGTATGCTCGTTGTACTTGACCCGAACCGTTCCAACCGGACCGTTTCGGTTTTTGGCGATGATAAGTTCTAGCGTGTCATCATCAGTTTCCTTGTTGTAGTACTTTTCACGGTACAGGAAGATGATAAGGTCCGCGTCTTGTTCCACACTTCCCGATTCGCGTATATCTGACATCATCGGCCGCTTGTCCGATCGTTGTTCGACTGACCGATTCAACTGCGCTAGCGTAATGACCGGACAATTGAATTCTTTCGCCATCGCCTTCAAACTTTTTGATATTTCTGTCACTTGAAGATGTGCGCTGCCACCGTAAAAATTCGCCGGACGAATCAAAGTCAAGTAATCTATGAATATCACAGGCTTTTTGTCTGAGAAACTATGAATCATCTTTCTTGTTTTCGCTCGCATTTCCGCTATTGTCTGGCCAGCACCGTCAAAAATCTGAATGTTGGTGTCAGCTACTCTTCCAATGATGGTCGGCCACATCTTTTTCTGTTCATCCGTTAGTCCTTTGTAAAGATTTCTCATCTTCATTCGGTTAAATCGTCCTGTGGAAGCAATCAGACGGTCCGTGATGCTTCTGCTCGGCATTTCAAGTGAAAACACAATCGGTAAATATCCTTGCCAGCCTGCTTGTTTTGCTAAGTGAATCATGACGTCTGTCTTACCCATGCTCGGGCGCGCTGCAATCACCGTTACTTCGCTGTTTTGAAATCCGTTTGTCATTCTATCGAGTTGAGCAAGTCCTGTCGGGACACCTCGTTTCTTTTCTTCCGGTTTCCAAGGAGCTTCATACATATCGGTAAGGATATCTGTTATGGCTGCATGGTCATCTACTTTAGCTTCATTGATAGCGTCTAAAGATGTGATGACTTTCCCGATTTCCCAACCTTCCTGAATGGCCCGGGTCAATATGTTGTTTTTCTCCCGTTCTTTCCAGGCATCAAGGACAAGACTCTCATATTCTTCGATTTTTTCAGCATCGGCAAAAGAAGCAAGTTCATTGATATATGAGATACCGCCGAGTTGTTCAAGAATAGGGACCGTCGATAAAGTAACAACATCGACGGGCTTTCCCTTTCTCACGAGCTGTAGCATTGTTTTAAAGAGTTTCTGATGACGAGTGTCTTCGAGTTGTTCCGGTTTTAGTATCGTGTCCTTTAGCAAGTAGTTATTTTTTAGAAACGTACCAAGTAAAGCCTTTTCTGCAATCATGGCCAATCCTCTCCTGCGTTAATATCGAATACAAAATCATTTGGTATGTCACGACCATGTTTTTCTGTTACCACCACTTTTGTTTTTCCTGTTCTCTGTTTTGTTTTCTGATCGAACTTCTGGTTGTACTCCTTCACGGCATCTAAGGTGAATAAGCCTAAATTGTGAAGATCTTTTAGAATCTTAGAAACATAACTTGATGGATTTCTAGGTAACTGTAATCGTGCTCTTTTGATTACCTCACAAATGATCGCTTCTGGTTCAATAAATTGACTTTTATCAATCCAATAATTAAACTCATCCATTAACGTTGGTGGTGGCAGATAACCAAACGCATTTTCAAACTCAATAAACGGATTAGGTTTGCCTATATCATCATCATTTTTATTTAAATTTTTATTTATATTTTTTATTTCTTGGGGGGTAGAATTACCCGGGGCACCCGGGGTAACTTTACCCGGGGTACCTTGGGTAGTTTTACCCGGGGTAACTTTACCCGGGGTAGAATTACCCTCTGTTTCATCTAGAATCCATTCGTCATAATTTTTGTTAAAACTGATTAGTCTAGGCTTACCAGGAGAAACTTTTTGGAAAATAATCTTTCTTTGTTCGAGCTTCTGCAACTCCCTCCTGATTTGCCTTTCATCATAATTTGTTGCTTTTCCAAAAAAGCTAAGAGAAAATTCATGTTCCTTTCGATTAAATCCATAAGTGTAGCGCCAAATGACGAAGATAAGACGATATTGGATAGGGCTGAGCTTGGTCAGCGCCATTCGTTCTAAAATCTCGTTTGCAATTTTGGTATATCCATTCTCAAGCTGTACGTCTGCCAAGCTCAACACCTCCTATTTTTGGATGCAAATAGCAAAGCCATCTTTTACGCTTTTCACTGTATATTCTGGATATCTCTGCATATACTGTAGGACAAGCTTTTTCAAATCCTCTTTATCTTTTGCCTCCTCCCATATCCATTTAGGGAGGAGGACTTTATACGGAACTGGATCGTTACTCAGCATCAAATACAATCTCCTCTTGTTGAGGGTTTTCTGGTCGTTCCTCTTCAACAGGAACCTCAAATGCCTCACCCTCGATGTACTCGACGTGCTCTGGCTCAGAAGTGATATCTTTGCGAACCACTTCGTCCTGGGCTGCTTGCTGTTGAATCTCAATGGAAATCGGCAGGTACTTCCACATATGACGGATAACCGTTTTCTTTGCCATTTCCTCATAGTCCGTCACCCACGGACCAGCGTTAGCCGCCTTACTGCGTTTGCGACGTTTTTCAATCTCCTCTTTTGGCATGAACTCGAATTGATAGCCACCGTCTTTGAAATGAGCAACCGCATAGGCACCGATAAATTCACCGCGGTCTGTCATCGCTGGCTTATGAACGAGCTTTGGATGTAAGCCGTACTCATATTCGAATGTGTCGTTTGAGTAAACCGCATGAGCATAAATGCTTTCGATGTTTCCGCTGCGTCGAGCTAGGTCAATCATGCCTTTGTAACCGATAATGAACTGAACGTCTGTCTGGCCCGTTTTTCCGTTTTTAAATGGTACTAAGTAACAATGGCCGATTAATCCTGGTTCAAGACCAAGCTGTGCTGCTTGCATAACCGCACCAAGAAGCGAAGGAACAGAGCATTCAAGTAGTTTTGGATTTGTTCGAATAGTTGTAAGAGCAATTCGTGCCATACGATCGGCATCCATATGTTTAGGAAGAGCCTTTTCAATTTCCGGTCCCATCTTTTTGAGATATGCCGCTATCGTTTGGGCTGGAGAAGGAGGTGCCGCCTCCGTATTCTTCGCTTTGTTTGCTAGTTGGTTTTTAAGCGTTTGGTTTGTTGCCATCATTATCCTCCTCAAACATTTTTAGAATTTCTTCTGCACTTTCGTTAGGAAACGGACCATAAATACGATTGCCAATTACAAATCACAAAATGTGTTTTAGTTCTTAAAAAACCTAATCCATTGACAAATGCAAAAGCTGCCATACTCATTCACCTACTTAATCGCGAATCGCCGTGATATCGATTCCTTGGCGACCTCTTGATATATTTCTGGGTACTTTGCTTTGAGTAACTTCGTATCAACACGGCTACTACGAACGTTTTTCCATGTGACGATTCGTTCACCGGCAAACCCTTTTTCATAATCCCCAAGCATAGCTTTAAGTTGATTTTCAGCTTCCTTTCGGCGTTCTGCTGCTTCAGCTTCCTCTTGTTTGGCTTGCTCATATTTTGCTATCAACTCAGTAGCATCAGTAGGAAGCTCGATTTCATCATCGAATTTGGCTGTAGGATAGATAGCCTTCAACAAATCGCTCGAAGCATCCGAACCGTCGAACATTGGAGGATTTTTCTTTAACACGTGATTGTTCCAAAATTCTGACTCAATTTGGATGAGATACTGAATAATCTCCTCATCTCGTTCGATTTTTTTGTAGATGAACTTATTTCCGCCGATGAGAACTGCAATCCACCAATAATCAAAACCAGTGACGGCCATGTAGTGCTGGCATTGAATGAGATATTCAGCCGGAACCTCATTGTCTTTCCACTCTTCCTTGAGGTATTCACTTGCCGTTTTACACTCAAGCCCTGCTTTTTCACCGACAATCAATCTATCTACGTTTGCAAACATAAAAGAATGTTTTGGATGCTGTAGGATTGCATTTCTGCGACGAACTTTTAGACCTGTACGTTTTGCGAATTCTTGAGCTACGACATCCTCAAGCATCGTGCCCCAATATGCTGCTTCGCTGTTCACCTTTTCCTCTGGGGCTTGTCCAATCTTTTCGAGATACACCCCAACAGGAGATTTCCATTTGTTCAGACCTGCAATAGCCGCAGCATCCGAACCGCCAATTCCTTTCCGACGAGCCTGCAGCCATTCTTCATGGCTCATTTCATTTGTGTTTGCGAGAACAACAGCTTCCAAGTTACTCCCCTCCGTGATTGATTTAGCGAGGTGATTCCTGTACTATGTAGGTATAACAGTTCTTCAAAAGGAATCACTTTCCCGAAACGTCTCACTCCGCCAAGTGAGGCGTTTTTCATTCTCCTGCCGTTTTTGCGAAGCCTATTTCGGCGCAATAGTCAAAAGCGCACTCTCTGCTTTCATGGATCATCTCGCCAGCAATCTCGATGATGTCATCTCCTTCGTAGATTTCCTCACCGCATCCGGTACAATAGCCAACTACTCTGAGGAAGACTGACTCTCGATCGCGAATCGGATGACGGTCAGAGATTATCGGATTTTCAACAGATGTTGTCATACTTGTCCCTCCTTTCGCATAGATTGATAGTGTAGAAGATGTGCTAGCGCACATCGTCAAAGGTGAGAACGCTGATGACCGGGGGATGGAGTCAGCGCAACGTTCCCACCCTTGACGACAGGCACTAGGCCTATCGCGCTTGATGAACGATTCAAGCAATGATACAATGGGTCTGTGAGTGTTGATTTGGGTTTTAGTTGGCTACGGCTAGTGTTGGCGCACTGGCCGTTTCTTTTTGTAAAAAGCGTTTGTACAGCTCCTCTTTTACCTTTAATTCAGTTGCCAATAACAACGCTGGATTTTCACGCATTTCCTTGCACCATCTACGAACTTCTGAAACTTTCTTGATCCGGCAAATGGTCATTGTTCATTCCCCTTTCTCACAACGAGCATGATGTCTATTCCGCGTTCCTTCATCGATGCAACCAGCTCTGCCAATTTGTCATGCTCCTCTTTCTTCCGAACCAGCTTGTCCAAATCGCGTTTGTAGCGTCGAAACTCTGTCATCCATCGCTCCGCATCATCAAAACAAGAATTTACCCATGCGACTCTTGCTCGATCCAAGTAGATGCAGCCGCAGCCCCAAAGCTTTTCCGCCAGCTCCCGATCTTGTGGAAGGACGTTCATGATACTGCCACCTCCTTTTGAAGAAGTAGACGGAATGTCTCTCTACCTTTCGGTGTAATCAGCGTTTGAACATCGGCTTTTCCGTTTCTTGTAAACTCCTTCAATTTGAATAGATCCGGAACATACTGTGCATATGGCTTCAATTTACCTTTCTGATCCCGGTAGACGAATTTGTTATCAAGGAGCCATTGAATGAAATACCGTTCTTTCACTTCCAGTTCTTTGGCCGTGTCTCTAAAGTTTGTGAGTAGGTTCCGATCAACCAGAGCATCAAAATAATCGGCTTTCGGCTTCATGGCTGCAATTTGTTCGTTCTGTCTGCGAACCGTTTCTAGAACGCCGCGGAACATCATTTTTGTTTGATCGTCTGCAAATGGTAAGTAAGTTTGAATAAACAGATCATCGTTGGATACATAGCCGCCGGTTTTGCGAATTGTCGGAAGGACTTCATCGAAGACCCATGATTCGAATTTTTCGGCTACTGGTAACTGACTTTTAACGATAAGTCTGTAAAGATTACCCTCATCAATAAATCTCTTTTGTTGTGTTCCGCCACTTGTAGGGACTGGGCGATTTACCCACCCCTTTTCCTTTGTATGTTGTTTAATTGCTTTGTGTGGATCAGCGTAACCTAATTTTTTTGCAACTTCTGTTGCAGGGAAATAAACATTTCCGTTTTCAATGAACACCTGCAGCTCACCAAACAAATCATGTTTAAAAACCTGGATATTACTCATTGTTTCCCCTCTCTTTTTGTAGGAATTTCCTCCTTCTTGTCGAATTAGGACGATGGGAGGAGGTGAGAATGTATGCGACTAAACCATGATTGTGTTAGAGATTTGTTGCTAGAACTAGAAGACAAGCTGCTATTAAACGATTGTTTTTACCTATCACAATTAAGAGAACTTGATTCGTTTAAAAAATATGGTGAAGAAACTTGCATATACGCCCTTCTAAAACTTGCCGAAGCTGGATTTATTATTGAAAATCACTTGGAAGCTGATAATGGAATTTATGAACTAAGCGTTTCTTCGATCACGTGGCATGGTCATGAATTTCTAGATAACATACGCGATCCGAAAATATGGAAGAAAGTCAAAGATGCAGCAAGCAATCTAGCTAGCACTTCCGTTACAATTTTGGCTCAATTAGGTTGGCAAGCAGTAATGAACTACTTGAAATAGTTAACTACTCAATGATTGGTTTTGAACCACTATTTTTGACATTTTCGAGCCTCGCTTTGAGCTCTTCAAGCGAGGTTTCCGCTATATACTCTTCTGACAACAACCAGCCATAAATGTGGTATTTCATCGGTCGCTTAAATTCTTGAATCCCTACTTCTTGCATCCATTTCCGTTTTTCTTCTGAAATCGTCATTTGATTTCACCTCCCTGCTTGTCCACTTTTTCGCCAAAAGGAATGCCCTAAAGGACTGGATCATATTCACGATCAATACGTTCATGCAGTTCTTTTTTGAATCGCATCAATTCATCGTGCATTTCACGGTCGCGATTTTTTGTAACTTCAGCAACTTTACGTGTGTAGAATACAATGGCTTCCGGCAACGTTTTGAAGTCGTATGCACTAGGCATTGTCATTTCCGTTCACCTCCTTTAAATGGCTTTCCGAAATATTTCAGCAAAGTGTTTTTGCAAAAATTCCTCCATGCGTGAAGCGATGAAACACCATCTTTCCCCTCGTTTTTCCGGGTAGTAAACAAATCCACCGTTTTCGATGTCGAGGATTTTTTTGTAGCGAGGCTGGAGGAGAATATTTTCCTTTAGCCAGTCCTCGCTATAGCCAGTTCTTTCTTTAAGATCCTGCATGGACCACCAGACTTTGCTCATGCCATCCCGCCTTTCAGCTAATTTTCTTGTTATTTTCCGGATCATCTTTTTCAAACAAATATTCAATTGGTAAATCCGGAAAAAAAGTTTTTTTAATTATCAAGCATTCGTCATAGTAAAACCGATATTTTCCATTCATTTTGTCGCTAATTGTTGCTCTTCGAACATTTAGTGCTTTTGCAATGTCCCCCATAGTAAGATCATTTCTAGCCATTTCTGCTTTTAGATTCCGGTACATTTTGTACACCCCCTTTTGTTATGAACGCATTTTCGTTTATTCACTTTTAATATATACGCAGTTTCGTTTAGTGTCAACAAAATTTTTATGAAAAATATGCGAAATTGAGTAAATTATAAACTTTACATACGAAATTTTGTATGGTATATTAAACATGTACGAAATATCGTACATAAAAACAAATGAAAGTGAGGTGATTAGATGAAAAGGGAAGAAATTATTTCAAGGCTTATCGATGAAAAATTTGACAGTAAGAGGCAATTTGCAGAATACATTAATATTCCTCCGACAACTTTACAATCGATTTTGAAACGTGGAATTGGAAAAGCATCAATTGATAACGTTATAAGTATTTGTAGAGGGTTAGGGATAACAGTAGACGATCTCGAAAGAATGGCAAATCAAGAATCTGATCAAGAATCATATGACCAGAAAAAAAGCAAAGAACTCATAGAGACGTTCCGGGCATATGAAACAGATAAGGTAACACTTCCTTTATACGGTGATATTGCAGCTGGTGCTCTCGCAACAATAGAAGCTGTAACAAAAGAAAACATCGATACTATCACAATTTCAAGGAAATTTTTAGGGAAGTATTCAATGAATAAAAAATTGTTTGCGATGAAGGTAAATGGAGAAAGCATGAATAAGGTTATCCCTAACCGCTCTTACGTAATTTGCAAACCAATTGAAATTGAAGAAGTAAAAGAAGATGACATTGTTATTTTCAGTTATGACGGGGATTACAGCATGAAGCGTTTTAGGAGAGATGATGACGACCGAGTACTTATCTTTAGCCCCGAATCAACAGACAAAAAATTTAGAGACTTAGTTATACCGTATGACACATTAAATGATTTAAAGATATACGCTAAAGTCATATGGTACTCAGTTGTACTAGATTAAATTTTCGGCCGGGAATTTAATCAAGGCGGGTAACTCCCGCCTATCTTTTTAGAAAGGAGATGAATAAAGTGGCCAGTATTCAAAAAATGAAAAACGGTTGGCGTTACCGAGTTTCATACAAGGAAAACGGGAAATACAAAACGAAAACAAAAGGAGGCTTCCGCACCAAGAAAGAAGCAGATCTTGCGGCTGCGGAACTGGAAAAGCAATTGCACAAAGGATATGACATTAACGCTGGGGATCAGCTTTTTTCTGAATATATGAGAAACTGGTTTGAACTATACAAAAAGGGAAAGCACAGCAAAGAGCATGACAAGAACGTGGAATTATCCGTCAAACTTGTGGAACAGTATTTTCAAGGTGTGAAATTGAAAGAACTGACCCGCGATATGTATCAAAAATTTATCAATGAAATTGCTGAAAACCGGGCGACGGAGACCGTGAAAAAACGGCATACCTATATCAAAGAATGTATAAAGGCTGCAATTGAAGAAGGGATAATAACGAGGGATCCAACATACAAAATAATTGTCAAGGGAAAGAAAAAGGGAAAAGATGAGGAATTAAAATATCTCAACTATGAGGAAGCGAAAAAACTAATAGCTGAAATCAAAAAGGATATGCGACCAAAATATATTTCAAGGTATATCATTCTCTTCGCAATCGCTACCGGCGCCCGTTTTTCAGAGATCCTCGGACTCACATGGGATTGTGTCGATTTAAAGAACAGGATGATCACTATTAACAAGACTTGGGATTATAAATATACAAATGACTTTGCGGACACAAAAACGTATTCTTCAAAAAGGACGATAAAAATTGATGTGGATACTTGCAAAATGTTAAAAGAATTGAAAAAGGCGCAAAATGAAACCGCAATTAAAACAGGATTGAGAAATGAAAAAAATCTTGTTTTCGTTAACACAAAAATGGAATTGGTATCTAATAATGCAGTGAATAAGACATTAAAAATGCTTTGCAGAAAACTTGGTTTAAAAGAGGTTACCATGCATTCCTTAAGACATACTCATGCCTCAATGCTTTTATATAGAAAAGCAAATATCAAATATATTTCAAAACGACTTGGTCATAAGGATATTGGTATTACGCTACAGACATATTCGCATATATTAGACGAATTAGAACAAGCGGAAAATACACTTCTCGATGAAGTCATGGACGACTTGTATCATGCAAAATAGCCGTGCAAAATTCGTGCAAATTTTTTTCGAATTCTATCGGATTCTTTCGGATTCCAGAAAAATAAAAAACGACTGCAAACACAGTCGTATCAAGGCTTCCACGATTTTTGTTCGTGAACTATCGGACACTAATGATGCCGATGGTGGGAGTCGAACCCACACTCCACAAGGGAACACGATTTTGAGTCGTGCGCGTCTGCCAATTCCGCCACATCGGCACGTTTTTGTTGGTATTAACAACGAATTATTCAGTTAGACGATCACTCTTCAAGGTACGTTACTACAAGTCGTGCGTGTCTGTCGACAATGAATAATATAACACGGACGCAAACGTAAGTCAATCTGTTTTTTAAACTGCACCTAAATTTTGGGCAGCGATCCTTGTTTTTATTTCAAGGGAACTTATGCATATGTTTTATTATTTTTTTGACTTGAGATGAGAACAACCTATGTTGACGGCAGAAATGTTATATTTGTTCATTTTTCAACCATTCAAGGTGAAGGATTAAATCATTAAATAGTAACATTAGTTATACTTGAGGGAAATCGTGGCCTCAAGGAAAATCTAACAAACATTGGTTACTGAACGCAATAGGTAAAATCACTTAGGTAGCATCACTTTTTATGTTAAACAGAAAGAATTAAAAATCTGAAATCACACAGTTTCGGTTTAATGAACCATTATACCTTTGATATTTCTATTTTATTTATCAATTGCAAAAGGAGACGTACTGTAAGAGATAAAAGAAAGATGGTTACATACGAGTGCATCCAGGTCCATGAATGGTATGTAATTAAATCGGTATATTTTTCACAAATGACCTCAATTATCGTTAATCCAGCGGTATACAATGCACATTGTAGAACAATGCCTAGAAATCTTGAATGTACAGTTGTTTGATAGAAGTAAACACACATAATGGGATAAAGAATATATTCAAAAAGAAGACTTGCATCGAAATATTTACTTAAAAACCTTACAGGGTATTCAACCATTTTTTCTTCTACAACAAAAACCCCAATAAATGATGAAAAATAAGCTTTCATTAAGAAAATTAAAATCGTGTCTTTCAGAAGGAGTGGTTTTCTTAAACTGAAAATAATTAATCCAAATCCAATGATTAAAAAACACCACAATAATATTCTGTCCATTGAATCATGTATTCTCCCATCGTTAAATTTTTTCTTCCAACCGTATATATGAAGGCATTTCCGAGTAAACCTCTCCAAAATACATTTTTCATCTATCTCATTGAAAAAAATCTTACAAATAGCTTCTTTAGTTTCATAAATTGGGTTAGGGCCATATCTTTATTGGTTCCTAAATATGAACATTCCACAAAGCATAGGAATAATCATTACCAATCCTACGGTTAAAGTGGGGATGGCTAGTTTCGGTGCATATATTGCACTCAACTCTCCCAGGAAACCGGCAATGATAAATGGAATAGCGGTCTTTGACTTGTCAGCATTAGGTTTTGCATAATACCAAGCATCCCATACTACATAAACATAAAATCCAGGGTAAAATAACATGAATTGAAAATTTGTCACATCTATAGCCTGTTGGTGGAATCCATTAAAATCAAGATAAATGGCATGGTTTATATGTCCAAATATATTATCAAAGTGTTCAACTATTAAAAAGAAGACACCTTTCAAGAACTGACCATTATAAATTTGTCCGAATCCGGGCATAAGAATGGAAAATAAAGCAGCAATATTTCTCATTGTCAACAACGTTTTAAAATTCCTCAATTTCAACGAAATGAAATTCCCCATTATGAACGTTTAATTTGATAAATTGGCAGGATAAATGCCTGCTTTTTTCTTTTCTTTGAGACGATAAGAATCGCCTTTGATATTAAAGGTAATGGCGTGATGCAATAAACGATCTAGAATAGCTGTAGCTAAAACTTCATCCCCAAACACTTTTCCCCATTCAAGATAGGATTTATTCGATGTGAGTATCATAGAACCTTGTTCATAACGTTTTGACACAACCTGAAAAAAGACATTCGCTGCTAGTTCATCAAAAGGAAAGTATCCAACTTCATCAACGATTAGCACATCTGGACGACTCCAACGATTAACCAATCGCTGGAGGGTCCCCTTTTCTGTTGCCTTTCGGCATTCAGCTACTAAATCATCTGCCGTTAAGAACAGAGCTGTGTATCCTTTTGTAATTGCTTCTACCGCAAAGGAAATCGCTAAATGTGTTTTTCCAACACCTGGTGGACCTAAAAGAATTCGATTTTCCCCATTGCCAATGAATCTGCAGGTAAGCGTTTCTTTCACCCTTTTTTCACTGATACTCGGTTGAAACGAGAAGTCAAAATCATGAATGGTTTTCATATATGGCAACTTGGCTCTTTTCATACGTTTTTGAAGTTGTTGCGACTCTTGATATTCAATTTCTTGTAAAACAATTGTATTTAGAAACTCAGAATATGATACATTATCTCTAGAAGCGTCTTCTAATAAGTGATCGAGTTGGTGGGCTGTGTGATACCAACCAAGCTTTTTTAAACGTTCAATCATCAATTCATTCATCATACAGTCTCACCTTCTTCCAAGGCTGCATAGGCAGCGAGAGGACGTTGTTCTACTTTAGGAGAGGGGACAGGAGAATGATGTTCGTTGGCCGCCAAACCCTGAACGTCTAATATTCTCTGTCCTTTTTCTTTTTTATGTAACTCTCCATAATGTTCCATATGAACATGAACAGTTGCTTTTCCTGTTAAAATAGGGTGTTGGGCAATACATTCATACTCATCATAAATTTCAATATGATGGTCAAGCGTTTCTTTTACCTTTACGGTTTGCCCTGCATAACGATAAGGAACGGAATATTTCTTTCCTCTGTATGATACAAAACAATCTCGACTGACTTCTCGTGTTTCCCATCGACAAGTTGGAAATAATGGTTTGACTCCCCATGCCTGCAGAAACTTCTGTTCCTTCTCCAAACGGAGTACCGGTGGTTCATTTGTTGTTTGATTTGGCTTTTGATTAGCCACTTGATCCAGCCAGACACGAATTGCCTCGTTTAATGCAACGAGAGTAGGTTCATGCTTTCTCTGAAAGAAATTATTCTTTAAGTAACTGACCACTCTTTCTACTTTTCCTTTTGTTTGCGGACGCTTCGGTCGACAAGCTTTCGGAATGATTCCATAATAAGCAAGAAAATCTTCAAATGTTCGGTTAAATCGAATTTCAGTAGGACTGTGCTTTACCACGACGGTTTTCATGTTGTCATACAGAATCTGTTGAGGAATCCCATTAAAGTAAGAAAATGCGTTCATATGACATTTCATTAATGTTTCCATATTCATATTGGTAGTAAACTCGATATATTTCATTCGGGAATACCCCAGTACCATCACAAAAGCATAAATTTCTTGATTCTGACCATCGACTAGATATTTTCCTACGTGCGCCCAATCCATTTGGGCTTGTTTGCCCGGTGGCGTTTCATACCGTAAGGTAGCTTGTTTCTTCGGCTTCTCTCGATACGGACGAACAAAGTCTCTTAATATAGTCATTTTTCCTGCATACCCCATCGCCTGAATTTCTTCCATAAGAACCACACAATTGGTGGTCCCCTCTTTTATTCTTTGCAGTAAGTAGTCTTTATAGGGATCGAGTTTCTTTTCTTTCTTTTTCCCATCGGATTTACGCTCTGGTAACTTATCCGTATTTAGATACTTGCGAATGGTTTTACGATCAAATCCTGTTTCTTTAGCGATTGCAGTTTGAGTCCAACCTTTTTGATATAATTCTCGAATCATAAAAAAATCCCCTATCTTCAGCATCGTTTCTCCACTCCATCTATGATGTTGTTTTGAAACGATTATCTGTTATTATTGGGGAATTTTAAACCGTTGTTATTGGGGATTTTATCACCGTTGTTGACA
>NZ_JBCNBW010000023.1:0-277 GCF_050478865.1 Aeribacillus pallidus
TAGTTTTCAAGGATCAATCATCATCGCTTTTTAACAGCGACTTTTATAATATACTACATAAAGTTCGTTGTGTCAATAACTTTTTTTATGTTTATTTTCGCTCTGTTTTCTAGTCTATCATCAGCGACGATAAATAATTTACCACAGTAACAATAGAGAGTCAATAAGAATTTATCAAAAAATCATTTTTTTTACGAGGATATGTTATATGTCATTGTTGATTTTTAGCAAGTTATTTACATGAAGCGAAAGGCGTCGACTCCAGCGGGAACAAGAA
>NZ_JBCNBW010000024.1:0-15898 GCF_050478865.1 Aeribacillus pallidus
CAACAGTATCATTTAACAGAGCCTTTTGCAAAAATAGAAACCGCCGATTTTACTCGACGGTTAATCATAAAATCCACAGTTGAATACAAGCGAGTGCTAACACCCCTGGTATTCCTAAAAAACCTGAAATAGATGATGTAAGCAAATTAATTGGGACGTGAAGACCAATATAACTGCCAAAAGCGTTTAAGAAAAATAGAAATAATGCTCCAATCAATACTTTAATACACGCCTGTCCAACAAATTTTACGTATTTTCCAGCAGAGCTAGCAGTTAAAAGCAAAACAATCACCAAACTAATAATCGAAATGATAATTATCGGGTTCAAAAACGATCCCCCTTTTTCCCGTTTGTTAACATTTTATGAACAATTTGTCCAAGTAGAACGTGAAAAAGGGACTATCGTTCCATTCGTAGATTACGCTTTTTAGCTTCCCGTAGTAAATAAAAATATTTGGCCTCACAAATTTTCGTTTGACTTAGTAAGTCCTCGTTATAGTCAAAACTAATTTGTAACAAATTTTTTTGGCGCATCCATTCCGATTTAGCTTGTTCTAGTTGCCAAAGTAATTGATGATCAAATTGTTTACGAAGCTTTCCTTTTTTTCGAAAAAGCATATTCTTTTTCTCCTTGTAAAGGAATTATAGTTCTCTTCTTCCTTCTAGAGCTTTTGATAACGTCACTTCATCCGCATACTCTAAGTCTCCTCCTACCGGTAAGCCATGAGCAATGCGGGTGATGCGAATGCCTGTTGGTTTCAACAGCCGAGAAATATACATGGCTGTTGCTTCACCTTCAATATTCGGATTGGTGGCTAAGATAACTTCTTGAACGGTTTCATCTTGAAGTCGCTTTAATAAATCAGGAATATTAATATCTTCGGGTCCAATACCATCCATTGGTGAAATCGAACCGTGTAATACATGATACAACCCATTGTATTCTTTCATTTTTTCCATCGCTATGACATCTTTTGGATCTTGAACGACACAAATAATACTTCGATCTCTTCGTTGGTCTTCACATATATAACATGGATCTTGATCTGTGATATGACCACATATAGAGCAATAATGTAAATTTCTTTTGGCGTTTACAAGTGCTTTCGCAAAGTCTAGTACGGTATCTTCTTTCATATTTAGCACAAAAAATGCCAGACGAGCGGCCGTCTTTGGCCCAATCCCTGGCAATTTCATAAAGCTGTCAATCAGCTTAGATATTGGTTCTGGATAGTGCATATAGTTTCCTCCTAGAACATTCCTGGAAGGTTCAACCCTTTAGTAAACTGACCCATTGTTTTCGCAGTTAACTCGTCTGCTTTTTTCAACGCATCGTTTGTTGCTGCTAAAACAAGGTCTTGTAGCATTTCAATATCGTCTGGGTCCACTACTTCTTCATTAATTTTCACTTCAAGTACTTCTTTATGACCGGAAACAACGACTGTTACCATTCCACCGCCAGCTGTACCTTCTACTTTTTGTTCACCTAGCTCTTCTTGTGCTTGTTGCATTTTCTTTTGCATTTTTTGCATTTGTTTCATCATATTTTGCATATTACCCATTCCACGCATCATAATGATCCCTCCAACAATTAATCAATAATTTCAATTAAATCCGATCCTACTAATTGCACAGCATTAGCAACAACCGGATCTTCTTCCTTCTCGTCTTCTTTTTGGTCTAATTTTTGCGAACGAATAAAATCTTCCCTGATTTTTCCCCATTGTTTTTCAGGAACTCCGATGACGGCATATGGTACTCCTACTAGTTCTTCTAATATTCCAGAAAGCGCCTCTAAAAACCGTTGATTTTCCATTGCCATTTGACAATGAATCTCATATTTAAACTTTAAAATAAACGCTTTTGGAGAAGCAGCCACCGGTTCGGCTTCGTTTAATAATGCGGCTTGAGAGCGCATTTGGCGATTATTCAATGATTCTAAAAGATCTCCCCAGCGACTTTTAATTAAATTTAAGTCTTGTCTTGTCGCTTCTTTTAAGACTTGTTCTACTCGTCCAACCGGCACTTTAAATGAAGAACTTCGGACAGCGCGTTTGTTAGTTGACTGATTTTTGTCAACCACCTTTGGTGCTCCTTGCTTCAATTGCTGAACTTCCCGCTCTAATTCTTTCACACGCTGCAATAA
The DNA here is from genome assembly GCF_050478865.1 of Aeribacillus pallidus. Lineage (NCBI taxonomy): Bacteria > Bacillati > Bacillota > Bacilli > Caryophanales > Bacillaceae > Aeribacillus > Aeribacillus pallidus. The sequence goes on from NZ_JBCNBW010000024.1 coordinate 2,147, forward strand.
CTGCTGTACTTCGGAATCATCAGCAAACGAGCGGGAACGTTCGATTTGGCAAAGCTTGACTAGAGAAACTTCCAAATAAATGCGTGATTGATTAGAGAATTTCATTTCTTGTTGAGCCTTGTTTAATACATCAATATATTCGTAAATTAAATCCGTCGCTACTTCTTCAGCCAGCTGACGAAACGGCTCATCAATAACTACCCGATGATAAGCGTCTTCTAAGTTAGGTGCAGTTTGGTACAAGAGTAGGTCTCGGAGATAAAAAATTAAATCCTCCGTCAGTTTAGATGGGTCTTTTCCGCTTGCTAATAATTCCTCAAGAGACTGAAGGGCACTATGAACATCTTTTTGAAATACACTGCGAACTAATTGATTTAAGTAAGTTTGAGCAACAGAGCCCGTGACGGTTAACGCATCGTCCGTTGTCAACATATCCCCGCTAAACGACACTGCTTGATCAAGTAAGCTGAGCGCATCCCGCATACCACCTTCTGCTCTTCTGGCAATAATATGAAGCGCTTGCTCATCATACCGAATTCCACTTTCATCGGCAATTAATTTCATTCGGTTAACAATCGCAGATGTCGTAATTCGCTTAAAATCAAAGCGTTGACAACGAGAAATGATGGTAAGCGGGATTTTATGCGGTTCTGTCGTTGCTAAAATAAAAATGACGTGTTTCGGTGGTTCTTCTAACGTTTTTAATAATGCATTAAATGCTCCAATAGAGAGCATATGCACTTCGTCAATAATATACACTTTGTATTTCACAGACGAAGGAGCATATTTTACTTTATCCCGAATGTCACGAATCTCTTCAACGCCATTGTTTGAAGCGGCATCAATTTCAATGACATCTTGAATCGATCCGTCGGTTATTCCACGACAAGCCGCACATTCATTGCACGGTTCGGAAACTGGAGAGCGCTCACAGTTCACAGCTTTGGCTAAAATTTTTGCCGCACTTGTTTTCCCTGTTCCTCGAGGTCCAGAAAATAAATAGGCATGCGATATTTTTTCATGCAGGAGGGCATTTTGCAACGTCGTTGTGACATGTTCTTGGCCGACGACATCTTTAAAGTTTTGTGGACGCCAAACACGATACAAAGCTTGATAACTCATTTTTATCCCTCCTGCCAATTCATCTTTTTTATTCTCATTACATTATACCGTATCTAATCGGTTTTACAAAAAGGAATATAATAAAAAAATCCATCCTCTAATGGATGGATGTACTTTACTATGTAATCTGCCGTGCACCTTTCGTCGACAGATATCCATAAGCGTTACTCAAGCAGTTAGCTCAGCCCAGGCACCCCTGCGGCACATGAGAGGTTCCACTTAATGCTGCTTCCTTCCGGACCTGACATGGTTCATGGATTCCCATTGCGCAGGACCCAGACGTCAACACCACTTACTTGAGGCAGACCCTACAGTATATCAGCCTCGGAAAGGAATTCGGCCTCGCTAGAGCGGATTGCGAGTACAGGGCACCGCTACCTCCCCGCTTAGCACGGCAAAGTTGATACCAAATTTAGGCGTCTTATTGACGCATATACAAGTATACTCCTATTTCACAAAAAATGCAACGAATATCCGCTGCCATTTTTTATGATTAATAATCATCTATCTTTTTCTGTCGTTCTTTCTTTTTTCGTTCTCGAAGCTTTCGAAAAAACGATGTCAACAGTAAGCCACATTCCTCTTCAAGGACTCCAGAAACAACCTCGGCTTGATGGTTAAAGCGTTCGTCTGTTAACAAATTCATTAAGGTACCAGCACACCCTGCTTTCGGATCCTTCGCTCCGTATACTACCCGCTTGATGCGTGATAAGATGATAGCACCGCTACACATTGGACACGGCTCCAACGTCACATACAATTCCGCTTCTTCAAGTCTCCATGTCCCGAGCTTTTGACACGCTTGTTGAATCGCTAAAATCTCCGCGTGCGTTACAGCATCTTGAGTCGTTTCACGTAAGTTATGGGCCGTCGAAATCACTTGATCATTCCAAACAATGACAGCACCAATAGGGACTTCACCTATTTTTTCGGCTTTTTTGGCTTCTTCAATCGCTAGCTTCATGTATGATATATCTCTTTCTTCAAACAACGGAATCCAATTCCCTTCTACACTACTTTTTATCGGTTTTTCTCATAATTTATCTTACCGAAAACAAACTAATCATTAAAGGAGAGATTGACTATGAAGTCACCATCGAATGTTGCCCTTCTTATTATTGATATCATCAATTCGTTTCGTTTCGGGCATGGACCTATTTTAGCTGAACGAACGTTATCGATCGTTCCACGTATTAAAGCGTTAAAAGAAGTTTGTCGTAAAAAGCAAATTCCTATCATATATATTAATGACAACTATAACATATGGCGAGCGGACGTCCAAAAGCTTATTAAACATTGTACCAATGATTTAAGTTCACCGATTATCAACGAGCTTCATCCGGACGATTCCGATTATTTTTTAATAAAACCCAAATATTCCGCTTTTTTCGGTACCGGCTTAAATCCCCTTTTATCTCAATTAAATATAAAACAGCTTATTTTGACCGGTATTGCCGGAAACATTTGTGTGCTGTTTACCGCCAACGATGCATATATGAGAGATTACCGCTTATTTGTCCCTGCTGATTGCATTACATCTGTGGACCCGAAAGATAATGAATATGCTTTAAAAATGATGAACTACGTGTTAGACGCACGGATTGACCCATCGGATCAACTTATTTCACTCCTATCTCATTTTTAACATGTATTCTCTTTTCCCTTCATACAATGTTTTTAGTGAATAAGGGTAAAAGAGGAGGTCACATAATTTGCAAATTCATGTTGTTCAACCGAATCAAACATTGTTTGGAATCGCTCAAGCCTATAGCATCTCCCCTTCGGAAATACAAACAGCCAATCAAATTCCAAATCCGGATAACCTCGTCGTTGGGCAAACGATCGTTATTCCGATTGTCGGACAATTTTACTGGGTACAAGCTGGTGATAGTCTTTGGTCCATTGGTCAAAAGTTTAATATTGATTATCAAGAGCTTGCTCGGATTAACGGTATTAATCCAAACCAACCGCTTTCAATTGGATTACGAATCTATATCCCACCTTCTCCAAAGTCAAGAGCAGAATTCAATGCCTATGTCGAACCATTTGGTCAAACGGTCTCTCAAGCATTAGAAGACAGTTCTCGAGAAGCTGCTCCCTATTTAACGTTTTTATCTCCATTCAGCTTTCAAGCGAAAAGGGACGGTTCCCTCTCTGAACCACCTTTAGGAAACCTCCCAGCCATCGCCGAAGCCAATCAAAACGTACTTGTTATGGTCATCACGAACCAAGAAGAAGGACAATTTAGTGATGAACTCGGTCGAATTATTTTAAACGATCAACAAGTTCAAGAAAAATTTTTAAACAATATTGTGGCTACCGCGAAAAAATACGGGTTTCGTGATATTCATTTTGATTTTGAATACTTACGCCCTGAAGATCGCGAAGCTTATAATCAATTTTTACGAAAGGCTAAACAACGATTTAGCCAAGAAGGTTGGCTGCTTTCGACTGCTTTAGCTCCTAAAATAAGGGCTGATCAAAAAGGGAGATGGTACGAAGGGCACGATTACAAAGCTCATGGAGAAATTGTCGACTTTGTCGTTATTATGACGTATGAGTGGGGCTATAGTGGCGGGCCACCTATGCCAGTTTCACCCATTGGACCCGTTAGACAAGTACTGGAATACGCGATAACTGAAATACCACCAAACAAAATTTTAATGGGACAAAACTTATACGGATACGATTGGACACTTCCGTTTAAAGAAGGAGACATTGCCAAAGCATTAAGTCCTCAACAAGCAATCCAATTGGCTGTTAAATATAATACAAACATTCAATACGATTATAATGCTCAAGCTCCTAATATTGATTACGTGGACGAAAACGGGAAACAACATAAAGTTTGGTTTGAAGATGCTCGTTCGATTCAAGCGAAATTTAATTTGTTAAAAGAGTTAAATTTACGTGGGATGAGCTACTGGAAGCTTGGCCTTTCGTTCCCACAAAACTGGTTACTTATTTCTGACCAATTTGAAGTCGTTAAACGATAACACATTCTCCCCGCCTTCTGGTGGGGATTTTCTTTATTTTTTACATAAAAACTTCCCTTGGAAATATTCCGTACTTTCACCTCTTAAAATATATGATAAAATAACCAATGGTGCTCTTTTTTCTAATAAGAAGAGTTGTATGCGGAAATAGACTCGAGGAGGACGAAGCATGGGGAATACGCCTTTCATAACGGTCGAGGGCCCGATTGGAGTAGGAAAAACTTCTCTTGCCAAAGCCATTTCACAATACTTTCAGTTCCATCTCTTGAAGGAAATCGTTGACGAAAACCCTTTTTTAGATAAATTTTATGAAAACATCGATGAATGGAGCTTCCAAACAGAGATGTTTTTCCTATGCAATCGTTATAAACAACTAGAAGATATTCAAACAAATTTTTTACAAAGAAAAGAGCCCGTCGTAGCCGATTATCACATATTTAAAAATTTGATTTTTGCCAAACGTACATTAAAAGAGGCTCAATATGAAAAATACTTTCAAATTTATCAAATTTTAACGAAAGACATGCCTCGACCAAACGTGGTTATTTATTTAAATGCTAGCTTAGATACGCTCCTGCATCGAATCAAAATGAGAGGTCGAGATTTTGAAAAAAACATTAGCCCTCTTTATTTAGAACAACTTTCCATTGATTACGAACAATTTATGAATGATTTTGAGCAAAATCATCCAGACATCCCTGTGTTACGCTTCAGCGGCGATGAACTAGATTTTGTGAAAAATCAAGAAGATTTACAGCTTATATTAGACCAATTAAAAAATTCTCTGCAAAAAGGAGTCAATAACTATGGATCTTCGCAATAAATACGATATTCCGAGTAATGCCGTTATCACCATTGCTGGTACCGTTGGTGTTGGTAAATCCACGATGACGAAAGCATTAGCGAAAGCGCTCGGTTTTAGAACATCATTTGAAAAAGTAGATACGAACCCTTATTTAGATGCATTTTACAAAGACTTTAAACGTTGGAGCTTCCACCTGCAAATCTATTTCTTAGCGGAACGCTTTAAAGAGCAAAAGCGCATTTTCGAATACGGCGGTGGCTTCGTTCAAGACCGGTCCATTTATGAAGATACTGGTATTTTTGCCCGTATGCATTATGAAAAAGGAAATATGTCTGCCGTTGACTATGAAACATATAGAAGTTTATTCGAAGCCATGGTCATGACTCCATATTTCCCTCATCCTGACCTTCTTATATATTTAGAAGGTTCTCTTGACGATGTAATACGTCGAATTCGCGAACGCGGTCGCCCGATGGAACAGCAAACTCCGATTGAATATTGGGAAGAAATGCACCGGCGCTATGAAGATTGGATCAACACGTTTAACGCCTGCCCAGTTCTTCGCTTAAACATTAACGAATACGATTTATTCGAAGACGAACATTCTATTGAACCAATAGTTGAACGGATATCTACGTTCTTAAAACAAACAAGAATGCTAAAAAAATAAAAGATTCCCGCTATGTTGGGAATCTTTTTTGTTACCACAAGAGGGATGTTAGTAGCCACGGACTTCAGATGCGATAAAATGACAAAAAAAGAGTTGGCCATATGAGCCAACTTCTGAAACTATAATTTTATATTCGCACTCCAAATTTTAAAAGTAAAAAATTCGTTACAATCAGATGTAACGAATTCATCACAATCTCCAATATTTATGCGCTGTGGTTGATTCATCAGTTATGGCGGAGGAGGAGGGATTCGAACCCCCGCGCGGTTTGACCCGCCTCTCGGTTTTCAAGACCGACCCCTTCAGCCAGACTTGGGTACTCCTCCGTGCTGACAGAGATTAATTTATCATAACTATTTCGGGAAGTCAACAAACGAAAATGATGTTTAAATTTTTTAACAATTCAACCTAAAAAAGAGACTAGTCCAAAGACTAGTCTCGAGGTTTAATCACTTCAATGCCGCCCATATAAGGACGTAATACTTCTGGAATCACGACACTTCCGTCAGCTTGCTGATAGTTTTCTAAAATAGCAGCTACCGTACGACCAATTGCTAAACCAGATCCGTTTAGGGTATGAACATGCTCTGGTTTACCGTTTGGTTCACGACGGAAGCGAATGTTCGCCCGTCTTGCTTGGAACGCTTCAAAATTGCTACAAGAAGAAATTTCGCGGTACGTATTATAGCTTGGAAGCCATACTTCAATATCGTATTTCTTTGCCGCAGTAAAGCCTAAATCCGCTGTACACATACTCATTACACGATACGGCAATCCAAGAAGCTGAAGCACTTTTTCCGCATGTCCTGTTAGTTTTTCAAGCTCATCATAAGAATCTTCTGGTTTGACGAAACGAACAAGCTCTACTTTATTAAATTGATGTTGGCGAATTAGTCCTCGTGTATCTCGACCCGCAGAACCTGCTTCTGAACGGAAGCATGCGCTATACGCTGCATAGCTAATCGGTAAATCATCACCATTTAAAATTTCATCGCGATGTAAGTTCGTCACAGGAACTTCAGCCGTTGGAATTAAGAAATAATCCTCTTTTTCAATTAAAAACGCATCTTCTTCAAACTTTGGTAACTGACCTGTACCTGTCATGCTTGTCCGGTTTACTAAGTACGGTGGTAACACTTCTTGATAGCCGTGTTCATCAATGTGTAAATCTAACATAAAGTTAATTAATGCCCGTTCTAATCGAGCACCTAATCCTTTGTAAAAAACAAAGCGGCTTCCAGTTACTTTAGCAGCTCGTTCAAAATCTAAAATACCTAATTCATCTGCAAGATCCCAATGCGCTTTCGGTTCAAAATCAAAAGTTGGGATGTCTCCCCATTTACGAACTTCCACGTTATCGTCTTCAGACTCCCCTACTGGAACGCTTTCATGAGGAATATTAGGGATAGACAATAACAGTTGTTCTAATTCTTCCTCAACATCGCGTAATTTTTCATCTAACTCTTTAATCTTTGCACCTACTTCACGCATTTCAACGATCAAATGTTCAGCATCTTGCTTTTCACGTTTCATTTGCGCAATTTGCTGAGACACTTCATTACGTTTCATTTTTAACTGTTCGGTTTGAACAATTAACTCCCGTCGCTCTTTATCTAAGGCCTCAAATTTTTCAAAATCCGTTAAATCTTCTCCGCGATATTTGAGTCGTTCTTTCACTTCTTCAAAATTTGCACGTAAATACTTAATGTCTAGCATGCCAACTCCTCCTTTTATTAATAAAATTAAAAAAGCCCCCATCCCTAAATATAAAAGGGACGAGAGCTACCCGCGTTGCCACCCTCATTGAACATAGCACACTAGCTACGTTCCACTTCATTGGATAACGGCTACAACCGGAAGTACTTACTTGAAACCGTTCGGTACTTCACTCGAGGATGGATTCACAAGGTTCATTCACCGGTTCACACCCCCCACCGGCTCTCTTGAGAACGAAACACTTGCTACTAGTTCCTCTCATCGATTTAACACCATTCATTTTGCTTTAAATGTACAATAAGTTTAAACAGTTTTCAACCATTTTATGCTAGTTGTTTTGATTTTGCCTCTTCCACCATTTGAATAAAGTACTTTATAAAACGCTGGTCATCCGTTAACTCTGGATGAAACGAGCACCCTAAAAATTGCCCATCGCGTGCTGCTACAATCCGATCTTCGTATTTCGCTAACACTTCGACGTTTTCCCCTACTTCAACGATATGGGGAGCTCGAATAAATACAGCCGTAAATGATTCGCCGATACCACGAATCGGTATATCCGCTTCAAAGCTTTCGCGTTGACGACCGAACGAATTTCGTTCGACCGTAATATCCATTAATCCTAAGTGAGGCTCATCGTAACCGACGATGTTTTTCGCGAGTAAAATTAATCCTGCACACGTACCAAACATCGGTTTGCCTTTCGCCGCAAAATCTTTTAACGCATCCATAAAGTCGTATTTGTCAATAAGTCTTCTCATTGTTGTACTCTCGCCACCTGGAAGAATGAGCCCATCTATTTCATCTAATTGCTCTTTCCGTTTAATGACAACGGCTTCCGCTCCCGCTTCTTCAATTGAACGAACGTGCTCGCGAACAGCACCTTGAAGTCCTAATACACCAATTTTCACCATATCAACTTCTCCTTACCAGCCACGTTCTTGCATGCGAGATTCAGGTGTAAGCGAAGAAATTTCAATTCCTTTCATCGCTGTCCCTAGTCCTTTAGAAAGGTGAGCAATTAACTCATAATCTTCATAATGAGTTGTTGCTTCCACGATAGCTTTTGCGTATTTCGCTGGGTTTTCGGATTTAAAAATACCAGAACCAACAAACACGCCATCTGCTCCTAATTGCATCATTAATGCCGCATCCGCAGGAGTTGCTACACCACCTGCAGCAAAGTTAACGACTGGAAGACGACCAAGACGCTTAATTTCTAAAAGCACATCGTAAGGAGCACCTAGTAATTTTGCTTCTGTCATTAGTTCGTCTTCGCTCATGCTTACCACTTTACGAACTTGTGCATTCACTTTACGCATATGACGTACTGCTTCTACAATATTTCCAGTACCAGGCTCACCTTTTGTTCGTAACATGGACGCGCCTTCACCGATTCGGCGAGCAACTTCTCCTAAGTCTCTACAACCGCACACAAATGGTACAGTAAATTCTTTTTTGTTAATGTGGAACTCTTCATCAGCAGGTGTTAAAACTTCACTTTCATCGATGTAGTCAACACCCATTGCTTCTAGCACGCGAGCTTCGACAATATGGCCAATACGCGCTTTCGCCATAACAGGAATGCTTACTGCATTCATTACCTCTTCAATAACACGAGGATCCGCCATTCTCGCTACGCCACCAGCGGCACGAATATCAGCTGGAACACGTTCAAGTGCCATAACCGCTACCGCACCAGCTTCCTCAGCAATTTTTGCTTGTTCCGCATTGACAACGTCCATAATGACGCCGCCTTTTTGCATTTCCGCCATCCCACGCTTTACTCGATCTGTACCCGTTTTCACGTGAATTCCCCCTTCTATTTCAAACATTCAGATAACGCCAAGGAAAAATAAAAAAAAATCACCAAAAAATTGTTTTTCCCTCATGCTAAATAAACAACAAAAAAGGTCTCCTGTCAAGACAAGGAGACCTTGCAATTAAAACCAACCTTTCACCGTATCGGTTACTCCATTCCAAATATCACCGAAAAAACTGCCGATTGCCCGCATCATGAGGACAAACCAATTTGCTTTTTCGACTTGATTAGAAGTTACTACATCCACTTGCTCCAGTTTTCGTCCTTCGTCGTATAGATAACTATATTTATCAGAACCCGTATAATCATAAGTGAATGTTCCAACGGTTGCTCCTTTTTCAACAGGGGCCTCTAATTGGCCTTCTTCATTTAATGCGTTTTTGTCAATTACCAATTTTGGTTTGTATAAGTCTGTTTCCCCATTTTTGACGAGAACTTTTAACGGCTCTTTTGTCTTAATAGCTACTTCTTTTTCTTTTCCTTTTACGACTGGTAGTGTTTTATGATCTTTTAATTGATAACCAGATGGATACAATTCTTGAACGGAAAAGTTGCTAAAAGCGTAATTAAACATTTTTTTCGTTTCATCAAAACGAGCTTTATAGCTTCCTTTACCGTCTGGTGTTTTTGCATTCATCACAACTGTAATGTAACGAATGCCATTTCGCTCAGCAGTCCCTGTAAAACAGTAGCCAGCTAAATCCGTTGTTCCTGTTTTAATGCCGTCTACCCCTTCATATCCGTACACTAACGAAGGAAGCATCCAGTTCCAGTTTTGCATATCAATCTCATCGTCAGTACCTTCACGGAATTTCTTTTTCGGGATACTTGCTGTTTCTAACACTTCTGGGAAACGGTTAATGAGCTGATAAGCTAATTTAGCTGTTGCCCGAGCTGACATGACGTTCTCATCTTCTGGGCCTGTTCCTTCCGGGTGCATGCCTTTTAAATCACGGTTGTTTAAACCAGTAGAATTGACAAATTTATAATCTTGAAGGCCTAATTCACCCGCTTTTTCATTCATTAATTTTACAAAATTTGATTCAGACCCGGCAATTACTTCTGCTAAAGCAATCGTAGCGCCATTGGCCGAATAAATCACCATTGCTTCGTACAGTTCACGTACGGAATATTGTCCATCTCGTCTTAACGGAACATTGGACAAATTACGATCTTGGGATACTTGATACACATATTCACTCACATTGTACATTTGATCCCATGTAACACGGCCTTCTTCAATCGCTTCTAACAGCAAGTATTCCGTCATCATTTTCGTCATACTTGCAATACCTAATACCGTATCAGCATTTTTCTCATACAGCACTTTTCCAGTTGTCGCTTCCACTAAAATCGCCGCATCTGCGTTAACATCTAAAAAGTCCGTTGTTGCGGCTTTTGTCGAAATTTGAAACAAGTTAGAAAGTAACAAGATAGTAAGTATACTTGCCACATACTTACGAAGTCGTTTCATACTATGTAAGACCTCCACCAATTTTTATCCACTTCAGATATTTTAACATACGATTTCCAGTATGAATAGATAGAGGATAGACCTACATTTCAAAAAAGAGGCAGGAAAATGGGGCTAGATTCCCACTTCCTGCCTACTGATTAAGAAAGAGAGTAATTCGGCGCTTCTTTCGTAATTTGGACATCATGTGGATGACTTTCTCGTAAACCTGCCCCAGTCATTCGAATAAATTGAGCATTTTCACGTAAATCATGTAAATTTTTCGCTCCACAATATCCCATACCAGAACGAAGTCCACCTACAAGCTGATAAATGGTATCAGCTAATGGCCCTTTATATGGAACGCGTCCTTCAATACCTTCTGGAACAAACTTTTTCGTATCCTCTTGGAAATAACGGTCTTTTGAACCTTTTTCCATCGCTCCAACTGAACCCATACCACGATATACTTTAAATCGACGACCTTGATAAATTTCTGTTTCCCCTGGACTTTCGGACGTACCAGCTAATAGACTACCTAGCATTACCGCATGTCCACCCGCTGCTAACGCCTTAACAATATCTCCGGAATATTTAATTCCACCATCCGCGATAATTGCTTTTCCATACTTACGAGCTTCTGTTGCACAGTCGTAAATCGCTGTAATTTGTGGCACACCTACACCAGCTACGACACGTGTCGTACAAATTGAACCAGGTCCAATTCCCACTTTAATAATGTCTGCACCTGCTTCAATTAATTCTCTTGTCGCTTCAGCTGTTGCTACATTTCCTGCAATAATGTTTAATTTTGGATAAGCTTCGCGAATTGCTTTGACCGTATCAATAACACCTTTGGAATGACCATGTGCCGTATCGACAACAATGACATCCACATTGGCTTTAACAAGCATTTCAACCCGCTTCATCGTATCTTTCGTAACACCAACAGCGGCCCCGCATAGCAATCGACCATGTTCGTCTTTTGCAGAATTCGGGAACTCAATTACTTTTTCAATATCTTTAATCGTAATAAGGCCTTTTAAAACACCATTTTCATCGACAAGCGGAAGTTTTTCGATTTTATATTTTTGTAAAATCCGTTCAGCTTCTTCTAAAGTTGTTCCAACTGGAGCTGTAACTAGATTTTCTTTTGTCATGACATCTGATATTTTGATGGAGTAGTCTGAAATAAAACGTAAGTCACGATTTGTAAGAATTCCAACTAATTTTTGTTCCTCTTCATTATTTACAATTGGAACACCTGAGATGCGATATTTCCCCATTAGATGCTCAGCATCATACACTTGATGCTCTGGTGTTAAGAAGAACGGATCGGTAATAACACCACTTTCAGACCGCTTAACTTTATCTACTTGTTCGGCTTGTTGTTCAATACTCATGTTTTTATGAATAATTCCTAGTCCACCTTGTCTTGCCATCGCAATGGCCATTTCTGCTTCGGTAACAGTATCCATACCTGCACTAATAATAGGGATGTTTAATTTTAACGTATCAGTCAATGAAACTTGAAGGTTAACATCACGAGGTAGTACCTCAGACTTGGCTGGAATTAACAATACATCATCGAAGGTAAGACCTTCTTTCACAAATTTTGTCTCCCACATTTTTTCGTCCTCCTACTCCAAAATATTATTAGTAGGTTATCAATTGGATAAAATACTGTCAAGAACATGGGGATAAGTTTGATTTTTCAAATAATTTCGGAGGTGCATATGTACACTTTTATGAATCCTTGGAAGCATTTGACCTACTTCCAAAACGCAGAGTTTGCCCAACAATATTTATACCGTTTATACAATGAGCTAGAAGTGGTAGACGCAAGCGAGAAAAGTTATCGAAATGCAATCCCCTTTATGTATTACTTGGAAAATGGTGAAACATACTTCCAATATAGTAAAATTATCCCTTTAACTCTGCAGCCGATTTTACTCTTTTATGGATTGGTCCACTTAATAAAAGCGTGTGTTTTAACAGTCGATCCGTTTTATCCTCATACCACTTCTGTTTTAGCCCACGGCTTGTCTACAAGAAAAAAGAAAAAACAGCAATATTTGTTCTTAGAAGATGAAGTAAAAATTCAAAAGAACGGTTTATTTTCTTATGCAAATTCAATAATGTTTCACGTGAAACATTTGGAAGGCCAAAAGCTTGTCATGCAAGATTTATTACGTCAAATTCCCGAGCTATCCGACACCTTCTTCACATTGTTAGGGGAACAAACATTTTTTACTGTTACACAGTCTCAACAGTCGTATGTTCTTTCAAAAGCAATTTTAGATGAATACCATATGCAACCGGAACGATTCCGCGAATACATTATGGGTAAAGTAGGACCCATACTCCAGCAAATCGATTTTAATGATGGACAAATTGAATTCAAATTTTCTGAACCACACATTTTTAAACAGAAAGAACTTCCTCCGTTCCGTATAAACATTGAACAAAAGACACCCTGTTTATCTACGTCTCGCCATTTTTGTAGTTATTTTAACGAAATCATGGTACATTACTCCCTTTTGTATAATTTAAGCATGATTGCCCGTTATGAAACCGAGTGGTGGAACGAATTGATGAAATTTTCACCTAATTACGATTACGTGTTTATTAAAAGCTTTCTTTCTGTATCTCTTAAAAAAGTTCCTTATCTAATAGCCCAATTTCTTTGTAGCAAACATCCTTTCCAATCAAATGAATAATGTACACATTTATTCTTCACTTGCGCTTGCTTCGTGTTACATTTGAAAGATGATTGATTATCCACCACTATATATTAAATGAGTGTAAAACCCTCTTATGTTTTTACACTCTTTGAACAATAAAAATAGGCCAAAGAGATTGTCTCTTTGGCCTATTTTGCCTGGCAGCGTCCTACTCTCGCAGGGGAAACCCCCAACTACCATCGGCGCTGAGGAGCTTAACTTCCGTGTTCGGTATGGGAACGGGTGTGACCTCCTCGCCATCGCCACCAGACAAGTATGTAGTTATGAGAGATTGTTCCCTCAAAACTAGATAAAGGATGAAGTAGGACATTGAGTATCGCGCTTCCGTTTTTCATTGTCTAGCTCCAGCGCCTAGCCTCTCGCGTTGACGCTTCCGCTTTTCTTGCTTGGTTAAGTCCTCGATCGATTAGTATCCGTCAGCTCC
>NZ_JBCNBW010000025.1:0-13314 GCF_050478865.1 Aeribacillus pallidus
ACAATTCAAGTATAAAAGAATGACGGGGTTGCGTGTCTTTTTTTTTGACCAAAATTGTATGAAAACCCCAACATTTATTATAGAGCCTTTTTTATTTATTAATAAAGTGCAGTTCTCTGCATTTTTTCTTTGCAAAGCTCTGCACTTTTATTTTGAAATAAACAACAACCTTTCGTGAATTAAACGACTGTATTTTGTAATTAAACAACTTTATTATTACTCATCATGAAGAACATTCACCCTTTACAAATACCCACTCAATTGTTACTGTTAATGCGCAAAAATAAAAACACACGCCCGGAGTATAATTCTTTCACTCCGAAACGTGTGTTTTTCACTTTTTAACACTTTAAAGCAGAGCGGGACTGTCCCCTAAAAATGTCCCCTAAAATTACTCCACCGTCACGGACTTCGCTAAGTTACGCGGTTTGTCGACGTCGCAGTCACGATGTAGAGCCGCATAATAAGCAATAAGTTGTAACGGAATGACAGAGATAAGAGGTGTTAGCATTGGATGTACTTCTGGGATGACGAAACGATCGTCTTCTGTTTCTAAGCCTTTCATGGAAATGATGCAAGGGTTCGCGCCGCGGGCAACGACTTCCTTGACGTTTCCACGAATGCTTAAGTTGACATTTTCTTGTGATGCAAGCGCGATGACTGGTGTGCCTTCTTCAATTAACGCAATTGTACCATGCTTTAACTCTCCACCAGCAAATCCTTCCGCTTGGATGTAAGAGATTTCTTTTAGCTTTAACGCTCCTTCAAGACCGACATAGTAGTCCACCGTACGACCAATAAAGAAGCAGTTGCGTGTTGTAGCTAAATATTCGCGAGCGATTTGTTCGAATTCTTCTTTCGCATCGCAAAGTACTTCCATTGCGTTGGCGATGATACCAAGCTCGTGAACTAAGTCAAGCGATTGTACTTTGCCACGAGATTTTGCTGTAACGTCCGCTAAAATCGCAAGTACAGCTATTTGTGCTGTGTACGCTTTTGTGGATGCTACCGCAATTTCTGGTCCTGCATGAAGAAGTAACGTGTAATCCGCTTCACGAGATAGTGTTGAACCAGGAACGTTCGTAATCGTTAACGCTTTGTAGCCCATTTCTTTTACTTGAACAAGTACCGCACGGCTGTCTGCTGTTTCACCGCTTTGAGAAATGAAGATAAAGAGCGGCTTTTCAGATAGAAGCGGCATGTTGTAGCTAAATTCGCTCGCCACATGAACTTCTACCGGAATGTTCGCCCATTTTTCAATGAGCTGTTTTCCGACAAGACCGGCATGGTAGCTTGTTCCGCACGCTACGATATAGATGCGGTCCGCATCGTTCATCGCTTGGATGATTTCTTCGTCAATGGTTAATTCGCCGTTTTCGTTTTGGTATGCTTGAATAATTTTACGCATGACTAACGGCTGCTCGTCGATTTCTTTTAACATGTAGTGCGGATACGTACCTTTTTCGATGTCAGAAGCATCAAGCTCCGCAGTGAACGGATCGCGAGTGATGACTTCTCCTTCTAAGTTTTTAATCGTGACTTCATCTCTTTTCACGATGACCATTTCTTTATCCATTAGTTCAACGAATTGGTTTGTCACTTGAAGCATCGCCATCGCGTCACTAGCCACAACGTTAAATCCTTCTCCTAAACCGACAAGTAATGGGCTTTTATTTTTCGCAACATAAATCGTTGTATCGTCTTCTGCATCGATTAACGCTAACGCATAAGAACCTTTTAATAGCGTAAGAGTTTTACGGAACGCTTCCTCTACGCTTAGTCCATCATTTACAAATAGCTCAACAAGTTGAACAATAACTTCTGTATCCGTATCACTTTTTAACGTAACATCTTGTAAGTATTCACGTTTTAAAATCGCATAGTTTTCGATAACCCCGTTATGAACAAGCGTAAAACGTTGGGATGCGCTTTGATGTGGATGAGCGTTTAAGCGGTTTGGTACCCCGTGTGTTGCCCAGCGTGTATGACCAATACCTACCGTTCCTTCAACGCTTGGATCCACAATATTACGAAGGTCCGCAATGCGTCCTTTTTCTTTAAAAACGTGCACACCTTCTGCATTTTTCACCGCAATACCTGCAGAATCGTATCCTCGATATTCAAGCTTTTCTAATCCTTTTAATAAAATTTCTTTCACATCTTGTTGTCCAATATATCCAACAATACCACACATAAATTCTCTTCCTCCCTAAATTTGGGGGCAAGAGGCTGGGGGCGCTCTTGCCCCCTTATCTCTGTATTTTTTTGTTCACGCATTTCCTTCCCTTTGTGCACCGAGTTGCCTCGATGTTTTAAGAAAGGAAAATCGGTTGTGCGTGGCAACCGGGAGGCATCCGCCGAACAATCGATCAACCTCCTCCTCGTCAACTAAGCCGTGTGTGTCGTCCCGTTAGCGGCTTAGTCCGGGCGCTTTCAAACAAACTAGTTACCCACTACCCACCTTTCTATTTTTGACTAAACATGAACTCAAACGTAATCATACACTACTGGTTTTTTTTTCGTCAACTATTTTTACAAATATTACAATTGACAGAAATCTAAGAAGTGATTTGTAACTGCTTACATTCTAGCGTATGCAACAGAAGGAAAGGAGTTCATTTTTTAAAAGACCATATTTTTTTCTATGTTTCCGACTTGTATGGACCTTCAAAGGAATGCTTAGTAGACATTCATCTATAGAACTATTTTTAATCCCTAAATGTCAAATTAAACATCTTTAATTACATACAAGGATTGCTTATAGAAACCATTTTCGGATCACCTTTTTGACCAAATCAGAGTTTTTAAACCTTAGGGAGGAGCTTTATTTCTTATTTTGTAGCTGCAGGACGATAAAGATGAACACACTCCAACGATTGTGGTAGTATTATTTGTAAGTTTGAACGTTGTAAAAAAATGAGGGGAGAAGAAAATATGACTGTTCAACGCCGTATTCGATGCATCAAAACAGTTCAAATAACCACTAACAGTCCGATTCATAAAAGCGGTCCAATACTCGATCCTGGAAATTGGCAAGAACATGACCCATTTTTATTTTTAATGGAGGATATTTTCCAAAGGGGGACATTTGATTTTCATCCGCATCGTGGCATTGAGACAGTGACGTATGTGATTGACGGTCAACTCGAACATTTTGACAATAAAGCTGGTCATGGCACACTTGGTCCTGGGGATGTTCAATGGATGACAGCGGGGCGAGGAGTGATTCATAAAGAAGATCCAGCGCCAGGGTCGACGGTGCATAGCTTACAGCTATGGATCAATCTACCGAGCACGAAAAAAATGACAGAACCCCGTTATCAAAATTTAAAGTCCGAAGAAATGCCGGTTCGCCAAGAAAAGGGGGCAGTGATTCGTGTTTTTTCCGGATCTTCGCAGGGGGTCAAAGCCTCGACTCTTAACCATGTTCCTGTAACGATGGTAGAAATGACGTTAGAGCCGGGAGCAAGCGTCGTACAAGATTTGCCGGGCAGTTATAACGGATTTCTCTACATTTTAGAAGGAAGCGGTAAATTCGGTGTCGATGGTACCGAGGGAAAGAAAGGGCAAGCATTATTTCTAAGTCGTCATGATAAGGACGAGGAAAGCGAACTGATTGTTAGCGCTAACGAAAAATTACGTGTCCTTCTTTATGCTGGTGAACCAGTCAATGAACCGATTGTCGCATATGGACCGTTTGTAATGAACACAACCGAAGAAATTCACCAAGCCATTCGTGATTATCAAGAAGGAAAGTTCGCCGAGTAACAATATGGAGCTCTTTTCATTTTGCGACTGGTGAGTAAGAAAACATCCTAAACCAAAAGGGTAGATTTTTTGATAGTCCGTATTCCGTTAGACATGATGAAGGTTTTGGGGGACGAACGCATAGTCCATCTTCTTAAGACTGATCTCATAAAAAATAAAGGAGAGCACGTATTAATATTACTAATATGTGCTCTCCATTTTAATTTTTGAGTCAAGTATGCCAAATCGATGAAAAAGGTCCTTCCCAAACATGACCGGCTTCTACATACGGTTAGCCTTTACTCTTCTAATCCCATCTCTTCTTTTACGACAGCAGCAATTCGTTCAACATATGACTCGCACGCTTCTTCTGTTGGAGCTTCTGCCATGACGCGAACGAGCGGTTCCGTACCGGATGGTCGAACGAGAATACGGCCGTTTCCGTTCATTTCATCTTCTACTTGTGCAATGATGTCTTTTACTTTTTCGTTTTCCATGACGCGGTGCTTGTCCTTTACACGAACGTTCACTAATTTTTGTGGGAACTTTTGCATTTCACCCGCTAATTCGGATAACTTTTTGTTTGTCATTTTCATAATGTTGACAAGCTGTAAACCAGTCAATAAACCATCGCCGGTCGTATTATAGTCAAGGAAAATAATGTGACCGGATTGTTCCCCACCTAAGTTATAGCCGTTTTTCTTCATTTCCTCTACGACATAACGGTCGCCAACAGCGGTTTGGACGCTTTGAATGCCTAGCGCTTCTAATCCTTTATGGAATCCTAAGTTACTCATTACCGTAGAAACAACCGTACCGTGCTTTAGGCGATTTTGTTCGTTTAAATATTTCGCACAAATATACATAATTTGGTCACCATCAACGACGTTTCCATTTTCATCAATCGCGATTAAGCGGTCACCATCGCCATCAAATGCTAGACCAACGTCGGCGCCTTTTTCGAGTACGAATTTTGCTAATGCTTCAGGATGAGTAGAACCGACACCGTCGTTAATGTTTAAGCCGTTCGGTGAAGCCCCCATTGTCGATAAATCCGCTTCTAAATCAGCAAATAAATGAGGTGCTAAAGAGGACGTCGCACCATGAGCACAATCAAGTGCAATATGTATGCCAGAGAAGTCCTCGTCCACCGTTTGCTTTAAATATTGTAAATATTTCTGTCCACCTTCAAAGTAGTCGCTCACTTGGCCGAGATCAGCGCCTACTGGACGTGGAAGTTCGTCTTTTTCCATTTCAAGCAACTTTTCAATCTCCGCTTCTTGCTCATCAGAAAGCTTAAAGCCGTCAGGACCGAAAAATTTAATTCCGTTATCCGCTACTGGATTGTGAGAAGCGGAAATCATGACCCCTGCTTGTGCTCCTAACGCTTTTGTTAAAAAGGCCACGCCTGGTGTGGAAATGACGCCAAGTCGCATTACTTCAGCACCAATCGATAGTAAACCAGCGACTAGAGCACCTTCTAACATATGACCAGAAATTCGCGTGTCACGTCCAATTAACACTTTCGGACGGTCGGTATCTTTTGTTAACACATATCCACCAAATCGACCAAGCTTAAAAGCTAATTCCGGTGTTAATTCCGAGTTTGCAACCCCACGTACTCCGTCAGTACCAAAATATTTTCCCATTGGATCATTCTCTCCTTCATACTCAAGTATTCTCTTACGCTGATTGTTTTTCAAATATTTTCACTTGAAGCGTTGGCTTGGATAATGTCCATATCACTTGTTCAGGTCCTTCGACTTTAATTGTTACTTCATGTTCACCAACAGCTAATTTGGAAACATCTACATATACTTGGAAGTCCTCTGCTTGCAGTTGGTCGACTTGACTTTTCAGTCCTTGAACCGTCAAGTCGACTTGTCCTTCATCCACGTACTCCATTTCATAAGATGTGCTTAATCCCACTGTTTTCACCGCTATATTCTCAAAAGTTTTCTTTTCCACTGGATCGATTTTCACATTAACGGTGACATTTGGGACACTCGCTTTATTTAATCCTTTTTGTAATTCAACCGGTAAGGTAATTTCGGTTGTCTCTTTTATTTTACTTAAATCTACTTCAAGTTCTAGTGCATCAATGTTTTTTAACACTTCTTCGTACCCATACAACGTCACTTCTTTGACTGAAGGAACCACTTCGATTAGTTCGGCTCCACCTGGTAGTTCACCGGATGTTTTAATTCGAACCGGTACGGTTTTACTTGGGTTTTTTACTGGAATAGTCACTTGGACCGTTTTTGGTTGAACGATGACATTCAATTTGTTTAAGTTGTGGTCCAATACAAGAATAGAAGCCTCCCTTGATATCGTTTCATCAATTTTTCCTTGCCAATCAATCGTTGCCTTGACATAGCTAATTTGGTCGATGACGTCTTTTGCCCCGATGATAGTCACTTTTTCTGGATGAATAATCGGCGTTTCCGCAATAAATCCTTCTGCTAATTGATTTTTGTTAAATTCTGCTTCCACGGAAAATTCTTTGCTTACTCGTTCTTGAATCGATACGGTGGCATACGCTGGATCGATTCTTACCGTTAGTTTATCCGAAATGTTTTCATATTTAATCGGTACTTGTGATACACCGATATTGGCATTGGTCAAGTCCACGTAAATACGAAAATCCTTCAACGCTTTCGTTGATTGAACAATACTTCTTGGTCCTTCAATCGTCACATCGACTGTTTCCGGAACCCCTGTCACAACTAAATTTTCAGAATCATAAATAACCTCAACAGGAACACCCCGGATGGTCTCCGTATTGTCGGATTGTTTGAGGGCGGATGTTCCTAATTTCTCTAGTTCAGGATTAACGGACAAATACAACATAATCGCTAAAATGAGGGAAATAATCCTCATAAACCATCTGCTATCCATTAATTTATCCATTGCTTTTCTTCCCCCTAAAGGTCCATCGCGGTGAGGAAAATTGTTTCGTTTTCGTCGTTAGGAGCAGTTCGTGTGAAAGTAACTCTTCAAACGCCCCCGGTGACAAATCCCGATACAACTCTCCGTTTTTCGTAATGGAAATGCTTCCTGTTTCTTCGGAGACAACGATCGTCACACTATCCGTTACCTCACTAATTCCTAACGCTGCCCGATGTCGAGTTCCAAGTTCTTTGGAAATAAATGGGCTTTCCGACAATGGAAGATAGCAGGCAGCCGCGGCGATTTTTTGTTTTTGAATAATCACCGCACCATCATGCAATGGAGTATTTGGAATAAAAATGTTAATTAATAATTCCGAGGATAGATTTGAGTCGAGAGAGATTCCGGTTTCAATATAGTCTCCCATACCGGTATCCCGCTCAATCGATATGAGGGCACCAATTCGTCGCTTCGCCATATAATTCGTAGCCTTTACAATGGCTTCGACCATCTTTTTACGTTCTTCTTCCTCTTGATTACTGCGTGTGAACAACCGTCCCCGACCTAATTGTTCTAACGCCCTTCTTAATTCTGGTTGGAAAATAATAATGACCGCTAAAAAACCCCAAGTAAGGGCCTTTTCAAGCATCCAACTGAGCGTATTAAACCCTAAAAATTCGCTTAGAAAACGGACGATAACAATAACAAAAATCCCTTTTAATAATTGGACGGCTTTCGTCCCACGAATCACTTTTATTAATTTATAAATCACTAACCAAACGAGTAATATATCTAAAATATTGGATAGGTAATCCAATATGGTAAACTGTGAGAACGGCATGCTTCATCCTCCATTTACTTACTCCCGAGCGAATAGTTCAACTTCTATCTCTTAACTGTTTTATTATATCATAACTTGACGTCAGACCAATAATGGGAGAAAACACTGTTTTTTTATCATTCTTCCTTTGTGCAAAAGAAAATGGACCAATGAAATGGTCCTTATTCGCGCATGTTTTGTTTACGTTCCTTCCTTACTGTAACAAACAAATTAATCCATACAATGCGAAGATGAATTATCAAGATGAAAAACAAATAGTCTTATACACGCGTATCGTTGAAAACAGTATTAACGAACATTATGAAGATCACAGGGACAAATAATAAAAATAAGCGCTACCCCCTGTTGGGATAACTAGTCATATATTTCATTACAGCCAACCATAATGCGGGAATAAATAGTGTTACAAAGATGATTAAAAAGGCCACTTCCCTAACTTCCAAAAGACTCCCACCTTTTACTAGCTTTATCCATGTAAAAAAGCAGCCTTTTAAGTTACTTTATTCCTCTTCTAAGACAGGTTCCCGCTCAAACAATTGCATTGCTTCTTTAAATCCTTCTTTCAATTTATGCCATAACCAATCAAACGCTTGATTAATTTCTTCAATTTCGCCTGTAACGTTTCCAGCAGAGGCTAAATATTGATTACCGTTAATGACCGTGACATTTCCTTTTACTTCACCTTCGATCCGAATATCCCCATTCCGAACGACGATGTCTCCTTCGACTACTTCTCCTTCTGGTACGATGACCGTATGATTTTCAACGACTAAATTCGGTTGCTTTGTAAAAGAAAATTGTTGGTCTTCGTTCCATGTCGTTGTTAAACTTCCCATCATTAGTACAAAAAAGAGCGAGGCTGCAGTTAAAAACGGATGGTTTCGGAACCAGCGATTGATGCCTACTTTTTTCTTTTCTTTCGGTAATTTTTGCATCACGCTTTCTGTAAAATTATCAGGTGCTTTTATATGAGATGTACTTTGAACTAAGGCAATTGTCTTTTTTAATTCGTGAAAATGATGTTGACATTCTTTACATGTTTGTAAATGATCTCGTAAAAATTTTTCCTTATCAGCTGAAAGTTCTTCATCTAAATATTCATGCATATATTCAACAATTTTCGGGGGACACGGTTTCATCTTTCTCACCCTCTCTATACATGACGTAATTGTTTGCGAAGTGCTTCTCGTCCACGATGAATTCTCGTTTTTACCGTTCCTAATGGCAAGTCTAAAATTTCACTAATCTCTTGTAACGATAATTCTTCTATATATTTTAAAACAATGACCGATCGATATTTTTCTGGAAGCTTTAAAATTTCCCTTTGAATCGTTTCTTGCAACTCTAAGCCTACGACTTCTTCTTCAGGTAATTTTCCGTCGTGTGGAATTTGGGAATACATCGTTAGTCCATCGGTTCCTTCGACTTCCGCATCTAAATAATAGTCCGGCTTTTTCTTTCTTATTCGGTCAATACACAAATTCGTGGCAATACGATAAAGCCAGGTTGAAAATTTCTTCTTTTGATTAAATGATTGAATGTTAACGTAGGCGCGAATAAACGCTTCTTGCGCCATATCTTCCGCTTCATGTCGGTTCCCAAGCATGCGATAGCAAATTTGGAACACTTGGTCTTTATACATTTCAACAATTTCACTATAAGCACTTTGATCGCCTTTTAACACTTGCTTAATTCTTTTTTTTACTATTGCATCCATACATTACCCTCCGCCCTGTATAGGGGCTAATCACCTATACGAATAAATAGCGATAAAGTTTCATTTTTTTCATCTATTTTATCCTAACAAATTTTTACTATTTTTGAAGTCTTATTTTAAAATGTGAGATTGTTTTTTGGATGAAGATTGAGTTGGAAAATTGGTGGAGAACAAAATGGAGATTTTCAGGCGGTTGTCTAACGCACTGGACATGTCTGTACTTTCGGACACATGCTTTGAATGACTTTCTAGCAGACAATCCAAAAGATAAAGCAGTAGATTTCTCTACTGCTTTTTACGATTATAATAGTTTTTCACCGAATAAAGATCCCATCAGGGCGACTGCAACGGAAGCGGTTTTGTTCTTTTCGTCTAAAATTGGGTTTACCTCAACGAATTCTGCAGATGTAATAATTCCGGACTCTGCTAACATTTCCATCGCTAAATGGCTTTCACGATAGCTGATTCCACCGTTTACTGGTGTTCCCACGCCAGGTGCGTGAATTGGGTCAAGTCCATCTAAATCTAGTGACAAATGAACTCCGTCGGTACGTTCTTTTAAGTATGAAATAGCTTCTTCCATGATATGGGTCATACCTAAGCGATCAATTTCATGCATCGTGTAAACTTTAATGCCTTTTTCTTTAATTAGTTCTTTTTCTCCTTCATCTAAAGCACGTGCCCCGATAATAACAATATTTTCAGGCTTCACTTTCGGGGAATACCCATGTAAATCAGTTAACGTTGGATGGCCAATTCCTAAACTAACCGCTAGAGGCATTCCGTGAATGTTCCCAGATGGAGATGTTTCCGCTGTATTTAAATCCCCGTGCGCATCATACCAAATGACTCCAAGATTATGGTAATGCTTTGCAATTCCTGCTAATGAACCAATCGCGATACTATGGTCTCCTCCTAAAATCAGTGGAAATGCGCCGCCTTGTACCACTTCATCCACTTTTGCTGCTAAGCGTTCATTCCCTTCTGCAACCGCTTTCAAATTACGTAAATTTGTTTCTCCTGTATGTACACGTTCAGCACGTCCAATTTCAATATCACCAAGATCTTCAACTTCGTAACCAATGTTCTCTAAACGCTCAATCACTCCTGCGTACCGAATCGCACTCGGTCCCATATCTACCCCTCGTCGCATTTGACCAAGATCCATAGGTACACCAATGATGGAAATTTTCTTCATGACTATCATTCCTCCCTGCCATTATTACTTTCATTGTATCTTGTAAACATAAGATGACTCAACTCGACAAAATTATGAATATATATACGATTACAAACGTTCAGAAAAGGAATAATAATGAAAAGAAATGAAAAAACGCACTAGAAAACTAGTGCGCACAATTAAAATTGTTCTTTAAGGTTACGAATGAAAAAGAAAGCCCCAATACCAAACAGATAAATTACCACTTCAGCTACCCATATATTCGTTATAACGCCTACTTGATATAAAGCTGGTACCACATCTAATAGAGCGTGTAAAAGAACCGCATATAACACATACACAAACCGTTTATTGTGTATTCCAAGGAGTACAAGAAGGGATAACGCAATATGAACCGTAATGGCCGCTACACGCTCGAAACCAGCTAAAAGAAACTCACCAAACGTTGCACCTAATAGTTGCTCTTTTATTAAATTTGCTTGCTCCGCTGGCAAGTTCAGAGCAATCGTTTGATCAAATGCACCGGAATTGATCATAAAAGCAATAACAATCGCATTGACAGCAGCTAATCCCCCAATAAGAACCGCTTCAATCCCTCCATGACCTAATCCAAAAGATAACCCGTCTTTGTATTCACGGTGTTTTTTTAACAACCACTTAAAACCAAAATAACGTCCGAATTCCTCAAAGATACCAGCTGCTAAAACAGCATATAAAACAAATAAATACGTACTATCCGACCATTTTAACGAAAGACCTGACGGTTCGATCATTACGACATGTAAAATTTTCTCAAATACTTGGGCAAATAGAATAAACACTAAAACCCCAATACCAAACGGTTTCCATGAAAAAAGACCTTTTTTACGAAGAAAAATAATTAACCCAATGGGAAACAATATAGAAATAGATAACTGGATGACCATTCCTGTAATGGATAACGAACTGACCATTTTAATAAAACCTCCTTTTTAGCCACAAATTAAACCTGTTCCGCGCAAAAAACGACCCTACATTATATTCTTTTTGCTTTTAGTAAATACCTTTATTTTTTATTGGTTGCTATAATATTTGAAATTATTTAGAGTTGTCCCCCAATTTAAAGAAAGCTTACCAAGTGAAAGAAGTCTTTAAAAAATGGATGACACAAAGCAATAAGCAGAATGTAAGATCTAACTTGGAACAGCTGTATCAAGCGATTGATGAATCAGGACTGGACGAATATCAGTACATGAAACGAACCTTTAAAAGCTGGGAGAAAGAAATCATCAATTCGTTTATTTATCCCTACACAAACGGTTATTTAGAAGGGATTAACAATAAAATTAAAGTCATTAAACGAATGTCTTATGGCATTCGTAACTTTCAACGACTCAGAAATAAGGTATAATGTTCACTTATTTAACTTTCATACATATAAAAGAGGTGCACTTCACATCAAGTACACCCCAACAATTGACATAGAACCCAATAAAAAAACCCCTTAAGCATTAATCGCTTAAGGGGAATTCATTACCGATATGTAGTGTGATGGTGGAGCCTAGCGGGATCGAACCGCTGACCTCCTGCGTGCAAAGCAGGCGCTCTCCCAGCTGAGCTAAGGCCCCATAAATACAAAAAAACCATTTTACAATGGTCTCTTTTGGAGCGGAAGACGGGATTCGAACCCGCGACCCCCACCTTGGCAAGGTGGTGTTCTACCACTGAACTACTTCCGCAAAACTGGTGAGCCATGGAGGACTCGAACCTCCGACCCTCTGATTAAAAGTCAGATGCTCTACCGACTGAGCTAATGGCTCTTGGCTGGGCTAGCTGGATTCGAACCAGCGCATCACGGAGTCAAAGTCCGTTGCCTTACCGCTTGGCTATAGCCCAAAATTTAATTTATTTTGAATGGTGGAGGGGGACGGATTCGAACCGCCGAACCCAGAGGGAGCGGATTTACAGTCCGCCGCGTTTAGCCACTTCGCTACCCCTCCACGTTATGGTGGTGCCGGCTGCAGGACTTGAACCCGCAACCTACTGATTACAAGTCAGTTGCTCTACCAATTGAGCTAAGCCGGCATGTTGGTTTTATTTATGACTTAACTCCACCTTATTTATCGTCGTCCCACTCTCGGTAAGCTGATTCAAGTAGCAGCTCGAGCGGTACGCTGAAGCATCGCTCCGAAGCTTATTCGGTCGTGCTCTACCAATTATTGAGCTAAGCCGGCAATATTCATTTATGGTGGAGGATGACGGGTTCGAACCGCCGACCCCTTGCTTGTAAGGCAAGTGCTCTCCCAGCTGAGCTAATCCTCCGTGGTGACCCGTACGGGATTCGAACCCGTGTTACCGCCGTGAAAGGGCGGTGTCTTAACCACTTGACCAACGGGCCATTTAACTATTTTTAAAAGTGTAAGCTTCCAACCGGGCTCGAACCGGTGACCTCTTCCTTACCATGGAAGTGCTCTACCTGCTGAGCTATGGAAGCATGGCTCCGCAGGCAGGATTCGAACCTGCGACCGTTCGGTTAACAGCCGAATGCTCTACCACTGAGCTACTGCGGAACGATTTCGCCTGGCAGCGTCCTACTCTCGCAGGGGAGACCCCCAACTACCATCGGCGCTGAGGAGCTTAACTTCCGTGTTCGGTATGGGAACGGGTGTGACCTCCTCGCCATCGCCACCAGACAAGTTATCAACAACATTTTCTATTATACATAGAACTTGTTGTTTTGCAAGATGTTTTTTTATTTTTATTCCCTCAAAACTAGATAAAGGATGAAGTAGGACATTGAGTATCGCGCTTCCGCTTTTTATTGTCTAGCTCCAGCGCCTAGCCTCTCGCGTCGCTTCGGTCTCGCTGTGGCGGCAATAGCCTCCTCGCGAGCCCTCCAGCGCACTTCGCGGCTAATCGAGGCGCTTCCGCTTTTCTTGCTTGGTTAAGTCCTCGATCGAT
>NZ_JBCNBW010000026.1:0-30065 GCF_050478865.1 Aeribacillus pallidus
CATTTAGTATAGAGCCTTAAACATATAGCTTTACCTCCTTAAATGCTTAACTTATTTTGTGCAACAAACAAAAAAGCATGAACAAAGGAAGACACGACTAAACAACGCCATCAATATGACGTTATTAGCCCTCATCCTCCTTGCTCATGCCTGATCGAATCAGTAACACGCAAGCGTGATAATGATTGATTTACTTTATTTTTGATTGAATCCGCTGTAGATGCATCGTCAAATAGACAGCCTCCGCATCATACACCGGCTTTTTTAATGTTTGTTGCATCATTTTTACTAGTTTCCATGCCAAATTGTAGCATAGAGGGTACTCTTCTTTCAATAGTTTTGCGATTTTTTCCGGTTCTTCCACTTTCTCGCCGTTTAGCACACGCTCGATCGTATACCGTAAATGTCGAACGAGACGCATATATTCGACGCTGTCTTTGTTCATCTGTATCCCTAATTGCTGCTCAATCATTTGAATGAGTTTAACAATTAATTGCGAATGTTTATTAATTTCTCGTATTTTTTTGTTCTCAATTGCACTATGAATATGAAGGGCAATAAATCCAACTTCCCCTTCCGGAAAATGAAGGTCCGTCTCTTGATTTAAAAAGTCCACGACTTCTCTAGCAATTTCATATTCATATGGATACAGTGCATGCGTCTCTTTTAAAAACGGGTTGCGAATTTCCATTCCTTGCATGAGCCGTCGAACAGCGAACATGATATGATCTGTTAAAGCGACATGAATATGTTCGTTCAAATACTTATTCGTTCGTTTTCGAATGAGTTCAATGGCTGAAACAATAACATCCAGCATGTTTTCATCGACGTGTGGAAGGAGTTTTTTATATTGTTCTTGCTCCTTCTCATTCGTTAACACGAACATTTTTTCAATCGCTTCTTGACTAATCAAATCTCCCTTTTTGCGACTAAACCCTATGCCTTTTCCAATAATTACAACTTCCCCGAAATCTTTATGCGAGGCAATTAACACATTGTTATTCAAAACCTTTTCTACATGAAAACTAGTCATTTTTGGCTCCCCTTATTTCGACACCAATCGACGGACTCGCATAAATTGTATAACAAAAATTGAAGCGATTTCAACGAAATGTTTTTGAACAACATAAAAACCGAGGGTATACCCCTCGGTCTATATTATTCAATTAAAAAGACAAAATAGCTGACAAAAATAACGAATAACAAGTACATAATTGGATGAATATCTTTCATTTTACCTTTCATCATCATCGTAATTGGATAAAAGATAAATCCAATAGCAATTCCCGTCGCTATGCTGTACGTAAGCGGCATAGCAATGAGTGTTAAAAAGGCCGGGACAGCAATTTCAAATTTCGTCCAGTCGATTTTTCCTAAGGAGGAAACCATCAACACTCCAACGATAATTAACGCTGGCGCTGTAACTGGAGCTGTAATTACTTCCAATAACGGGAAGAAGAATAAAGATAATAAGAAGAAAGCAGCCGTTACTAAAGACGCAAAACCTGTACGCGCACCTGCCGCTACACCAGCAGAAGATTCAATATAAGATGTCGTTGTAGACGTACCTAATAACGCACCAACAACTGTTGCACAAGAATCTGCCAACAAAGCTTTTCCAGCACGCGGCAATTTGTTATTCACTATTAACCCTGCTTGGTTGGTCACGGCCATCAATGTTCCCGCTGTATCGAAAAAGTCGACGAATAAGAATGTTAGGACAACAACAAGCATTTCCACTGTAAATACTTGTCCAGCATTATTAAAAATTGGCTCTAACGCTTTTCCGAAGGTTGGCTCGATACTCGGTACAGAACCAACGATACGACTCGGAGTATCAATGAGCCCCGTTATCATACCAACAATTGCCGTGATCACCATTCCGATAAAGATCCCGCCATTAATGCCACGTGTCATGAAAATGACCGTCACGAAAATACCGAATATAGCTAATAACGTTGTTCCGTTTGTTAAATCTCCTAAACCGACCAATACCGCATCGTTATTTACGATAATTCCGGCATTTTGGAAACCGATAAAGGTGATAAATAATCCGATACCAGCTCCAACAGCGTATTTTAATTCTGCTGGAATAGAGTTAATAATTTTTTCACGAATACCAGAAAGGGTTAGAACGATAAAAATTAGTCCGGAAAAAAGTACGCCTGTTAACGCTTGTTGCCATGGAATCCCCATGGTTAAGATGACGGTGTAAGCAAAAAAGGCGTTTAGCCCCATACCTGGAGCAAGGGCAATCGGATACTTTGCAAGAAGCCCCATCAAAATTGAACCAATAGCAGCTGCTAAAGCTGTAGCGACAAACACTGCTCCGTAATCCATTCGCATCGCATCAGGTAAATCTGGAATAGACGTTAATGATAGCGTAATAGGGTTAACCACTAAAATATACGCCATCGAGAGGAAAGTGGTTAATCCCCCAATGAACTCGCGACGATAATTCGCCCCCAGCTCGTCAAACTGAAAAAATTGTTTCATTACTTATTCCCCTCCAACCGACACACGAACGTCGCACTCCCCAAACAAAGAAAACGCTCCGACTACCACGTCGAAGCGTTGACTTTTAAGGAATAGGGAAATAAAGGGGTCACCAAACGGACGATAACCCCCATTTATTTTCTATTACCTCGTAGTCAAGCTATTTACGGTAGCTTGGTAGAGACTATCGGGCCATATTCCCGATATTATACGACGTAATGTGTGTGTTATGTTATTGTCGAATTTATTGTATCAATACCCGATCATCACGTCAATACAAAACACGAACATTTTTTGTTATTCATTAATAATCGTTCGTTTTTACTCCCATTCAATCGTTGCAGGTGGCTTACTTGTAATATCATATACGACGCGGTTCACGTGAGGCACTTCATTGACAATTCTTGTAGAAATTTTCTCTAATACGTCCCATGGAATCCGCGCCCAATCCGATGTCATCCCGTCTATAGATGTAACCGCACGAATAGCAATGGTGTGGTCATATGTTCGAGCATCGCCCATAACTCCTACGCTACGAATGTCTGGAAGCACGGTGAAGTACTGCCAAATATCGCGTTCTAATCCAGCTTTTTTAATTTCTTCACGTAAAATCGCATCAGATTCACGAACAATCTCTAATTTTTCTTCTGTTACTTCTCCAAGCACTCGAATACCTAAACCTGGTCCAGGGAATGGTTGACGCCAAACGATTTCGTCCGGAATTCCTAATTGGGTTCCTAGGGCACGGACCTCATCTTTAAAAAGTGTATTTAACGGTTCAATTAATTTAAATTTCATATCTTCTGGTAACCCACCGACATTATGGTGAGACTTAATCGTTTGTGCTGTTGCTGTCCCACTTTCGATAATATCCGTGTATAGCGTTCCTTGAGCTAAAAACTCAATACCTTCTAATTTCGCTGCTTCATCGTCGAAGACGTAAATAAATTCGTTTCCAATAATTTTACGCTTCTGCTCTGGGTCAGTCACACCTTTTAGTTTATTTAAGAAGCGATCTCTTGCGTCCACTTTAATGACGTTCATATCAAACCCTTTTGCAAACGTCTCCATGACGCTCTCCGCTTCTCCTTTACGAAGCAATCCGTGATCAACGAAAATACATGTCAGCTGTTTTCCAATGGCTTTATGAATTAACACCGCAACGACGGAAGAGTCGACCCCACCACTTAAGGCGCATAATACTTTTTTATCTCCTACCGTCTCACGGATTTTTTGAATTTCCATCTCAATAAAGTTTTCCATGGACCAATTTCCTTCACAGCCGCACACGTCGAAAACGAATTTCTTTAACAAATCATTTCCATAAACCGAATGACGAACTTCCGGGTGGAATTGAACCGCATAAAGCTTGCGTACTTCATTGCTCATTGCAGCGATTGGACAAGAAGGGTTAGTCGCATCTACTGTGAATCCTGCCGGCGCTTCCGTTACTAAGTCACTATGACTCATCCATACCACTTGTTCAGATGGAAGGCCTTTAAATAAGGTGGATTCGTTTTCTACATGAATGGTTGCTTTTCCATACTCACGGTGAGTCGCTTTTTCCACGGTTCCACCAAAGTGCTTTGTCATCAGCTGCATGCCGTAGCAAATTCCTAAAATCGGAATCCCTAATTCAAAAATACGTTCATCACAATGGAAAGCATTTTCAGCATAAACGCTATTTGGACCACCAGAAAAGATAATCCCTTTTGGATTCATTTCTTGCAGTTTTTCCACCGTAATCGTATGAGGATGTAATTCACTATAGACCCCGAACTCACGAATCCGGCGTGTAATTAATTGGTTATACTGGCTTCCAAAATCAAGTACGACAATCATTTCTTGAATTTGTTTTTCCGTTTTCCCTGACAAGATGTTCACCCCATGAAATTATTCTTTAAGACAATTTTGTGGCGCCATTGATGAAAACAAGGGATTGTTTTCTTATTTTTGCTCAAAATTCCTGAAGCCATTATGGCTTTTCGTTGATTGGTTCGAGTGCTTCAAGTTCATAAAAGAAAAACTAGAATTCCCCTTTCCTTATGAAAAGCAGAATTCTAGTTTTAAGCACAAAAGTGCCTATAGAACCTCTGCCTTCATAGTCAAATCATTTACGGTGATTTGGTAGAAACTTTCGAACCATATTATCGAAAATATATGAAGGGCAACCACATTCGATTTTAAATTAGTTCTCATTTTATACTTGATTTACCCGATGGTCAACTAGTTGTCTTTTTGATTAAATATTCCCACAATTCTTTCGTTTGGTCCCATGAAGGGTGGTCTTGGCCTCGGTACACGTATTTTTCATACTCCAACGTTAATCGGCTCATCGCATCGGTTGAAAAGAATTCGTCCACCCTTTTGGCGTAGCTTCTTAACGTTTGCCCGTCTTTTAAGGTTAACCCATACCGCTTCAACTGGTGTAACAATTGTTCATAAGCGTGTGGAAAATGGTTTTGATTAGCACGGAAGCGATAATACAGCATCCACCAGTATGGTAACCATCTTCTTCGGAGCAAATATAGGACCCATATGATGAGAGTGACAGCTAAAAGAGTGATCCCAATCGCTA
The DNA here is from genome assembly GCF_050478865.1 of Aeribacillus pallidus. Taxonomy (NCBI): domain Bacteria; kingdom Bacillati; phylum Bacillota; class Bacilli; order Caryophanales; family Bacillaceae; genus Aeribacillus; species Aeribacillus pallidus. The sequence goes on from NZ_JBCNBW010000026.1 coordinate 5,075, forward strand.
CAAGATGCTCTTTCGTCCATGTCACAAACTGTTCCCATATTTCTTTGATGGATACCCCATTTTTGTCTTCGTCTTTTTCTTCCAGTTTGTTCTCCTCGTTATCGTCTTCTTGCTCTAATACGGAAGGATCAAACGTGTCATCGTCGTTAATATCCGGCTGTTGGAAAACAACATAGTTATCAAAACCTTTCGTCGGTTCAAACGGGACCCAACCGACATCTGGGAAAAACACTTCTACCCACGAATGAGCATTATAGTTTGTAATACGATATTCTTTGTACGTGGAATCAAGCGCCTTTGTATATTCCCCCGCTGTATAGCCTTTCACCCAACGCGCCGGAACACCAACGGCTCTTAATAAAACAACCATCGCTGTCGAAAAGTTATCACAGTATCCGCGCTTCGTTTCAAACAAAAATTGATCAACATAATCTTGTTCGGGACGTGGGTAAGGGACATTAACTTGGTCATACACAAAATCCCCTTGTTGAAAATAATCCTCAATCGCTTTCGCTTGGTTGTACCAATTTTCTTTCCCTTCAACGATTTCCTGAGCCAAATCAATGACACGTTGAGGTAAATTGTCAGGTAGTTGTGTGTAATGATTCAAAAACTGAAGATCAATATCCGTTCTATCTACAGTTGCTTGACGCAACACTTCTACGTCATATACCGGAATCTGGTATTGAAAAGAGTAGGAAGCTAAATATTGAGTGCCTGTCTCAATTTTTTGAGTTTCAAAATCTACATGAAATAACGTAGAATCGTTTGCCTCAACGACTTTTGTTCCATACGGATACACAAGGTGGCGGTACCGTTGATTCATATTCACAGTCGCTTCGTATACAATGCGCTCATCATCCCATACCACTTCAGGATCCAGTCCCATTAATCTATCGGGATGAAACGGGTTCGTTAACGTTCCATCCGTCACAAAGGTATGAATTTTGCTATATACTTTGGACTGCTCCCACCCTTTTCCCGTATACGTATCTTTTGATTCCACTCGCCAGTAATGCGGGGTACGAACGGCTGCCGAAAAGACGACATGATTGTCCCCAATAAACGGTCCCCCTAATTGGGTGTCGTCAAAGCTATAACGGATGACCGAACCTGTTATCCCCTCTCCCTCTCCGGCCTCTTCAGCATAGGACTTAATATATGGGACGGGGTCCGGCCATATAGGTGAAAATTTCGGAGCCACAAATGAGAAGATGGACGAAAAAGCTATAAAAATGGCCAGAGGAATCGTCCATAAACGAACCGTTTCTTTCCCCACTGATATGTTTTCTGCATCGATGATCCGCTTTAACGTCAATAATCCTAATAATAAAAAACCAAAAATGACCGCGCGAATAATCGCCATCGTTCCGTCATAAGGAGTGAACGTATCAAGGATCGTAATATAAAGAACCGTCATGACATAAAACAGAAAAATGCTGTTTTTGACTTGTAGCCAGTAATACAAAAGGTGGGACATCATCCACAAAACGAAAAAGAATAACAGAGTACGAAACGAATCACTTACCAATTCCCAATCTTGATGAATGATACGAATCATATCCAACGTCCACAAAGACAGCCAACGAGGCTCGTCGGTTGGGATAGAAAAGTGCCAGCGATGGATAAAAAAGAAGATATAAGCGAGCGCCACACCTAATATATAGAAAAATCGCACGCGAGTATAAAGTAAGCCTAGGATGAGAGCGACAAACAGAACAAAATAGCCGATATACCCGGTATCGGTTAACTGTTGAATCGGCTGAAGCCATTCCCATAGAAGAAGAAATCCGAGTATGGCTAACACGATACGAAACGTCCGATTAGCTTTTTCAGTCATGCGTTTTTCACCTCCGCAAACGCATGGGAAAAGTCATGCTCCCGTAACACTTTGACCAACGTCCCTTTTAACTTCGCCTCATTCATCGCGATTTTTTCTTCCCTTTTCAACGGTTCGCCATCTCGTTTGATTAAAAAGACACCAACTGATGTAAAGCGATGGAATTCTTTAATCATAAACGGCGTCATTGAGGTCGTCAGAATAAGGACGGAAACCGTTGTCGGCACTTCTTGTTGGAACGAACGAATGACTTGCTGGAACGAATCAGGGAAATTATCCTTTACTTTCGCTAAATGATAAAATACTTTTTGCTTTTGCTCATCGCCTCCGTTCAACGGGAGAATTGTGTATTCTTCTCCGACCGAATACACACCTAATTGTGCCCCGTGCTTTAACACCGCTCGTGTAACCGATGCGGCAAATTTCACAAGCAGTTCAAACGCCTCACTTTGTTCACGGTTCAGTAATAACCACACATCATGCGACCGTTTTTCTTCAAACTCTTTCGTCATTAATTCATTTTTCTTCGCAAAAGCTTTCCAATGAATCCACGACACCCGATCCCCCGGTTGATACTCTCTTACCCCTGTTACTAATGACGTATCTCTTTGTATTCGTAAGGTCGAATGAACCATTCCTTGGTCGTACCGGCTTTCTAACGGACGGTACACCATTTCGACATATGAGGGATAAACAAGGAGATGACTTTCATAAGAAAACATTTTCTCTCGTTCAATTAGCTGCAACGGATCGCCTATTGTACAGCGAACGACACGAAACAGATGCTCTCCTCTTGGAATATGGTTGATTAGATAACTTAATTCGATCGTTTTGCGAAACCATGGAAAAATGATTTTTTTGACGGGCTTACATTCTGAATGATCGGTAATGGAACTTGGCAGGATATCCTCTACCACCATGTAAAACAAAGGAAACGGAAACGACCGTGTCATTCGAATCGTCACCGGAACATGGTCTCCGGCTTTGACATTTGACCGGTCAATAATTCGTTCCACTTTAAAATCACGAAAGGGGTACAATAGTAAAAGAAAAGAATAAAGGGCAAACGGAACAAAACTATAAAATAAAAACCAACTGACAAAGCCCCCTTGAAACATGGCATAAGCAAACGTACTTGCCAATAAGATGATCAATAATATCCCTTTGAATGCGATTTTGAACGCCTGCTTCCATTTTTTCATCTTATCTCACGACCTTTTTAATCGGTATCTTCGTCCGTTGAATGATTTGTTGAACCACTTCTCGTGAAGTAATCCCTTCATACGTCGCCTCTGGTTTTAAAATCATTCGATGCGCAAACACGAACGGAGCTAAATATTGGACATCGTCTGGAATCACGTAATCACGACCTCTTAATAGGGCGTACGCTTGACAGGCCCGCATTAATCCGATAGACCCACGAGGACTAACGCCTAAGTACACATTCGTATGTGTTCTGGTGCGGGTAGCAAGATCGACTATATATCTTTTAATCGTTTCATCGACAATGACTTCAAGTACCGCTTCTTGCAGCTCTCTTAGCTCGTCTAAGGTTATCACCGGTTGAAGCTGTTCAATCGGCGGAATACGTTGCGCCCGATTTAACACCTCAATTTCTTCTTCTGCTGTTGGATACCCCATTTCAATTTTTAATAAAAATCTATCCAACTGCGCTTCTGGTAATGGATATGTCCCCTCATATTCAATCGGGTTCTGCGTGGCCATCACAAAAAATGGAGCTTTCAACTGATACGATACTCCGTCGACAGTCACACTGCTTTCTTCCATACATTCGAGTAACGCCGATTGCGTTTTCGGTGACGTCCGGTTAATTTCATCGGCTAAAATGATATGGCCCATAATAGGACCAGGTCGGAACTGAAATTCCATTTTCTTTGGATCATAAATAGAAACACCGAGGACATCAGATGGCAATAAATCGGGGGTAAATTGAATTCGTTTAAACGTGGCACTAACGGATTTCGCTAATGACCGAACCATCATCGTTTTTCCGACACCTGGTACGTCTTCTAATAACACATGCCCCTTCGCTAACAAAGCGACTAAGCATAGCTCTCCAACTTCTTTTTTTCCGATCATCACTTTTTCAATATTATCAATTACGCGTAAAAGTTTCTCATTTGAGACCTTTGTCGTCATAACATTTCTCCACACCCTTCTTTCTGAATATTCGATAACATTTCATATTTTACAATAAACAGGAAATTTTTGATAGAATGATAGTTTCTCCTAAACAGATAATAGAGGGCGAACGTATGTGCATCCGCCTCCCTCAATTATTATTGCGCTTATTCAATCGTTAGCAATGTTTCGGTTACTTGTTGAATTAAAGCCGGCAACACGCCAAACGAGTACGGTTTATACACTCGTTCCGTCCATTTGTGACCATCTTTACCGTAAACCCCCATATTGATTGAAGGAACATTTAACTCTCGGATTTTTTGAACCGGTAATGAATAGTAATCACCTAACATTGGAAAATTGTTCAATAAATAGGCAATTTCTTCATCCGATTCGTGAATCGATAAATAACTTCCATCCGCTAAATATGGGAAAAAGCGTTTCATTTCAAACCGTTCTCCTGTACGCTGTTCCATTTGTTTCAGCACTTGCTCGACTACTTGAAGCATTATCCTCTCCCTTGGAACATGTGGTCGTAAATAATTGTGTGGTAAATACGGCGGAGCAAAAAAGACAATGACCCGCGGCTTTTTAATTGGATCAAGTTCGTTTAAAACTTCGACAATTTTAAACGATAATATTCGTAAATCGACGTCTTTATACTGCTTTGCTACGGCCTTGCTGACACTTTCCACATCAATGTTCAATGAAGATAAACGTTCAACATACTCATCAAGAGCTACGACTTCAATGTCCCATGACAATTCTTTTCGCTTTAAATTCGTTCGTTGTAAAAATTGCTCGTACTGTTTTTGGGAGCGTATTTGAATGTCTCGGCAAGCAGCTTTCGTCAACGTAAGCAGCTGTTCCATTACCTCTTTCGCCGAGCGCTTGTACAAAAAGTAATTGAAGTATACATAGCTGCTTGTCGCCGTTTGTACGTTATAAGAAAATTTATTATCCCGTTGGAATAAGCAAGTTGGTGGTAACACAATTTCGTTTTCGATGTCTTCACATAAATCAACATTATTATGAATCCGGCGAGTAATTTCAGCAGCAATGACATTTGGATCAACACCGGTTAACGTATCACCCACATGCGCTTCACGACCAAAAATAAAAAAGCTTGGGAGGAGTTTTCCAGCCGCACCGGTATAAATATATCTCGTGTTGTCTCCATCATATAATGGTGAAATAAAATCATCATTGATGGCCACGATAAAATCCAGTCCTTTTTCTTCGCGTAAATGGAGAAGTTCCGATACAGCTGCTTTAATCCCAATATGCTGACTTTCTTCGTCCGGATTGACCATGAACAAAATATTTCCGTTCAGTTCATCGATTCGCTCGGAAAAATACAAAACGTTCGCTAAATGAACCGCAATTCCGCTTTGCATATCGACAGACCCTCGCCCGAATAACCACTCATCAGACTGAGCATCCTTTTGCACCTCTTTGTCAAATTCATAGGTAGAAAAATACGTTTGCAGGGCATCAGGTTGAAACGCATGATGCTTAATAGCCCCAAAATCGTCGATTCCAACGGTATCTAAGTGAGCATGAAATATCACCGTTTTCGCTGATTGTTTTTTTCCTTGAACGAAGGCAAAAATATTTTTCCTACTAAGACCATCCCCTGGAATTGGTTGTTCCCACACGTGTTCAGGGTGACGTTGAAAGTAGGGAAACGACAAAAGAATCTCCTTTACCGCATCAGCGAGGACCACTTCCCCTTCTGTATGATTAATACTCGGTATAGAGATTAACTTACGTGTCAGTACTTCCACTTGTTCTGCCAAGCTTAATCGCTTCATCTGTTCGTACATGTTGTATCCCCCTATAATCTCAGGTTGCTACACTTCATTTTTTTCATCATATCATTAAACCCCACGAAAGGTAAAAATTATTTCAAAAATTCAATATATATTTGTTTGGTCATAAAAATAGGCTTTGTTATATTTCATTGTTGATTTTTAGCAAGTTGTTCACACGGCGGCGACTTTAGCGGGAACAAGAAGCCAAACAAGGCCCTTTCTTGAGCGTAGCGAGGGAAGCGGCTTGCGGCTTGCCCGCAGAAAGCGTCCGCCACTAGCGACATGTATAAATTCAACAGTATCGTTTAACAAAGCCTAAAAATAAAAAAAGGAACACTAGGGGTAATCCTAGTGTCCCTTGTATGTTCAGGCAGTGATTACATCATGCCGCCCATTCATTCGGATATGTATTAGGAGAATATCGTTATAAAAAAACGCAAAGAATCAATATTTTTGCAGTTTTATTTTAAATAATCTGAAATAGTTTTTTCAACAAGTCGAGGACAAATTTAAGTGTTATAAAAAGCCCTTCTCATTTCAAGGAGATGGGCTTTGTTATTATAAACCTATATACTAATAAAGGAATCAACCGGTTGCAGGGCATTTTCTATCGACTCGTTTTTGGATAGTAGGAAAACCCCGGATATTTTACTACTTGCACTTTTTCTTTTCGCAGTGCGTTCATCAACTCCGGTCCTACATTTAAGTTCTGCTGTACCAACTCATGAGGTGTAAGTGCCATCCATTGATTCAGCGACACGTCAGCATAGCGATCGGTTCTGAAGATTGCCAGATACCATAGAGATGTGTTACCGGTGTTCTGGATGTAATGTCCTCATGGTTTTGGTACATACCCAACATCACCCGCTCGGTAATCGAAAGTTCGAGCCTGGCCATCTGCCGCGTATACCGTCATTCGCGCGGTCCCTGTCAGGTAATACTGCCACTCATCTGCAAAGTGCCAATGTATTTCCCTCATTGCTCCCGGTTTGACTTCTACCAACGCTGCCGCAGTTGTAACCGAAACAGGAAAATTGCTGGAATCAACTATGCGCACTGAACCGCCCGGAAAAACCAGCGGCTCCTGCGCAAGCAGCCGATGTGTGAAACTCTTTGGTACGGTACCATAGGGATCTGGTACCTGTTGACTCTCAAGCGAGCCGGGTAGTTTTCCCTGAAAAATGTATACCTGTTGTTTCGGGATAGGGGCAAAGGCACTTTCCGGTACACCGAAATTTGCCGACAGTACCTCTTTAGGTGTATGTGCGAAATAATCGGAAATAGAAAAAGTATCGAGATCGGAGAAGCCGCCGTCATCGAACACGAGCAAAAACTCGCAGCCTCCTTCCAGTCCTTGAATCGAGTGTGGAACCCCGGGGGGAAAGAACCATAAATCCCCTTGGCCGACATCGGCGATAAAGTTCCGCCCGTCCTGATCGACTGCAGTGATGCGTGCCTTTCCCCAAATCATGTAGGCCCATTCAGATTCCTTATGCCAATGTAACTCACGAACACCACCCGGTGTTAGAGCCATGTTTACTCCCGCAAGTGTAGTTGCGATCGGCAACTCTCTAGTCGTCACTTGCCGTGACCATCCACCATGTTTTAACGTCATAGGCGCATCGGAGAATGAAAACTTTAAGTTGGGGATCGTTCCAGCATCGGTTGGTGGTGGAACTAGCAAGTCAGGGTTCTCCATGTCGCGCATGACGTCCCTCGGGCCAAGATCCACAAAACCGGCACCATCACTCCTTATCGGCTGCGGTATATTTCCATTGATATATTGATCACGTGGATTGTTTTTCATAAAACCATCCTCTCTCGCGATATCCACTACTGTCCTTCTGCCAAAAAGCGTACCTACTTATTTTAGATATACACCCTATAACTGAACAATAGTCCCAATCTATTACTCTTGAATATCGCATATTCTTTAAGAGGAGATTAATCTTGCTTAAACTCTCTAAGCCACGGGATAACTCCGTAAAAATGAAAACGCGTAAGCCATCTTTTTTGCAAAATTCAATGGAGGCTCTATCGATTGGATGTGAATATACATAACTTGAGGATTCATAAATAGCCAGTGATTATGTAGGGCACTCACAATCAAACCTTGTTGGACAATTGAATACATAAAATTAGGAATCTCTTCTTGTAAAAGGGCGATTTCAGCAAAGTTTAATGCTTTACCACTCTGGTCCAAGGATTCAAATAATACCCCTACCGGCAAAACAGATTTACTTGGGCGCCCTTGAACGAATACCTTAAAATCGCGGTGTAATGATACAGAACAGCTACCTTGACTTATAATACTCTTCCCTTTAAGGATTGAAGCAAATTCCGCACAAATGACCTCAAAGTTATTCATCTACCACCCTCCCTTACTTTAAAAAATATGTAAACCGACACTTTTTCATGTAAAAAAAATCCCTTTTCTGTTATCCTGCTTCATTTCATAAAAAACTACATGATTTATCTCGAAAGATGTTTTATTTATATATAAGCATATGTTTGTAAAATAATGTGTTATTGTCTAGCTAATACATTTATTAACTATCTTTTAAAAAAGTTATTAGGTTATAGCGTCCTTATCTTCATCTAGCTTTGATTCATCCATCTCTTGTCGTTCTTCTTCCATTTTTCCTAACCATTCAGGTGGCTGTTGGTCTTGATTCTCATTATAAACTTCTACTACATCCTTTTCCTCAAGCTGTGATAAGATATCATGAATATCATTTTGATTACCAAAGATATTACCAAATCCCTGGTTAAGCCGCATTACTAAGAAAATTTATGAAGAAAGGATGGATTCTGGAATTAAACGAAAAATACAGCCAAAATTATATGGATGGTATTCATGCTTGTGGAAGAATGATTTTTCGGAAAGCATTAACGCAAGGACTGATAAAAAGTAATCCTACCGAGGATTTCAAAATGCCTAAAAAGCAGCAAAGTGTTGAAGAACTAGAGAAAGCAGAAGAGGATATTGTCTTTCTTGAAAAAGAAGAGCTTGCCCATTTTCTTAAATTAGCCTATACAGAAGGGCTTGAAATGGATCATCTTGTCTTCACGGTACTTTCCTATACAGGATTACGAATAGGTGAATTATTGGCCTTAAAATGGGGAGATTTTAACGAAAAGCAAGGTGCTATTCGAGTTACTAAAACTCTTTATAACCCTAACAATCATTATGAAAAATATCAGCTTTTAACGCCAAAGACAAAGGGCTCTGTCCGTACAATCAAGATTGATGAAATGCTGATCAGCATGTTAAAGAAGCATCGGCTTAAACAAAATGAAATAAAATTAAAAAACAGACTTGTTTACCAAGATAACGGATTTATTTTCGCTCGAGAGGATGGACATCCACAACTAAGAAAAGTAGTTAAGACAAGACTTAAACGACTTCTTAAAAAAGCAGAAATTGAAAAGAACATTACTCCACACTCATTTAGACATACTCACACTTCACTATTGATTGAAGCTGGAGTAGGCATTAAAGAAATACAACAGCAGCTTGGACATACAGATATTAATACGACAATGAATATCTATGCACATATGACCTCCAAAATGGAAGAAAAGGCCTCCCAACAGTTTAGCAAACTGATGAAAGACCTTCTCCTATAGTTAGCTATTCTTGCATGGTTTGCCTTGATTTGTAGAAAAGAGGACAAATCCGAGGACAAGAAAAGCATATTATCATTTTAGACGTTGATATAACAAGGTTTTAAAACCCTTATTACATCATGCCGCCCATTATGCGAGGGGGTGTAACATCGATTACGATATGCTCTAAAAGTGCGTTATATCAACGTTTCTAAGTTTTTTTTCGAACATCCCTCCAACATCTATAAACTCTCCAAATCTATCATAGCTGTTGAGTTAAAATTTGGTAAGAAAGTGTTCAATTTTATCTGTCGATAACTGTCCATTTTAGTCTAGCAGTTACAAACAAAAGATTGAGGAGTACATTGACTATTATAATAAGAAACGAATTAAAGTAAAATTGGCTGGTTTAAGCCCAGTACAATACCGAACTCAAACCAGCCAAATAGCCGCAAATTTAAACTCTAAATTTTAGGGGTCACTACCCTCAAAGTCTTTTACAATGGAATTAACTAGATTGTACTGTATAGTAGCAGGTAGGTTTATTACGTACATTTTCCCCCGCCTTGTCGTCAATCTCTTTATAAAATTCCCAATAACTTGTCAAATTTCTTAACTTTAAGTCGGGGCGTGTCTTTCCTTGTTTACGTATAACAGTGTTTGCGTAAGGTAGAGGACACGCCTTAGGGCTTAGCCATGTCCCTCAAGGATTAATTAACAACTTATTACATGGACAATGCAATTTTAGTTGTCCCAAAGGAGAATAGCATTTTGTGTATACTTGGCAAACTCATCATCTGACATTTGTACCAGGTCTTCGTAATCTCCAATCAAATAATAAACAGCAGATATACCTTTTTTAGATTTAATAGCCTTGCCGTTTTTAGCATAATCCACCATAATTTCGTTACCAAACCAGAATTGATACTTTTCATTATTGTTTGGATTTGAAAAATATTTTGTCCAAATAGAATCTGTATAGTAAATATAAGCTACGTTCTGAACTTCCCCATCTTTTTCAATCGTTTTTGTAAACCCATATGAAGCATAATAGTCATCACCATTAAAAACGATATCAATTACTCCATCATTTGCCTTCTTCACATTTAATAGTCCATCTTCATATGAAATTGGCATTTGATAGTGAAAAATAAAAGAAAATAATCCCAACAATGCAGTAACTGTGCATAAAATTGAAACCATTATCATCTTTACATTTTTTTTAAATAATTTCTTTTTAATTCCTTTGAATGTTTCATATTTTGCTTTTTCCGCCACTTCTCCAAATTCACCTCGAATGAAATCATTATTCATACTGGCAAGATAACATTTACAATCTTCACACTCTTGTAAATGTTCATCAACAGCAATACGACTTTGTATACTACAAATATCATCGTGGTAGAGTGGTAATAAATCTTTTACTATTTCACACGATACTTTCATTTTAAAGCCTCCTTTAGTTTATGTTTAGAACGATAAAAAGTAACCCTTGCCCAGTTTTCTGTCTTCCCAAAAATTTCAGCGATATGTAAAAAAGATAATTCACCAAATATTCGTAAAGAGAAAACCTCCTTATAGGGTTCTTCTAAAGAATGCAGTGCTTTGTGAATTTCCAATTTTGTTTCACTACTTAATAACTTTTGCACAAAACATTCGATTCTCTCCTCTTCACAAGGTTCATTTGTAATATATTTATTCTTTTTAAAATATGAAAAGTAAGTATTTTTTGCTATTTGGCAAAGCCACACCCGCATTTTACATTCGCCTTTAAATTTGTCTATACTTTTTAAAGCTTTAAAAAAAGTTTCTTGTGTTATTTCTTCCGCCAAACTTTCATTGTGGCATAGTGAGAGGACATATAAATATACATCATCAAAAAATTGAAAATATACTTCTTCAAAATTAGTCACAACACCACCTCGCTTTCATAAATAAGACTTTTGAAGGTGAATTTCGTTACAGATTATTTTAAAAAATTTAAACGTACCATTTGACACGCTTGTTTAAGCTGTATAGTGTTTCTCGATTATTTACTAATTTGTAATTCTGGACATACAATTTAATTTTATTTTATATGTCACTAAATAGTCGTTCAAACGTCTAATATCAACAGTATTGAACTAAAATACCCGTTAGCTTCTTCCACCGTTAACCCATCGTGATGTACATCACCCTTATAAGCTTCATAACCGTTTCTTTTTCTAATCCTATTTCTTTACATGCTAACGACATAATCCTAACGCTTGGTGGTTATCCTATAAGGTAATAAAACTAATTAAAATTTATAATAATTATTTTAGCTTTGGACTTGTTTTTGATTTTTGCTTTTGGCAACATCCGAGGGCTTGACGCAGGAAAACGTAAGGCATAGAACGGCTACCTACAAAGACGAAAATAAAAAAATTCGTCAATGTAAGTAGTAGCCGTTCTACATTTTGGACAACATCCTCGGGAATTAGCAGGTGTCCGCAGTGTATCCCTATTAACGTAAGGATTTCTCCTTAACAAGCCTACTGATTCAAGTAGCCCTGACAGTTTCGCATAACCTCTAACAGAACGCTTTGGGTTCGGTTAGTTAATTCGACACCCTCTTTTTTAGGGACTAGAAAAGGTCTATGCTACTTATGGCTTGTCCTACGACGCCGTAACGCCCTACCCATCCTAACGACAGCACTATTCATATAACCTCGATAAGCGAAATAACTTTTTTCCCTTCTTTTTAAACCTCGATAGTAACTCAACATTTGTTGAATTTGTTCATCGTTAAATACATTAATTTTAATGTCCTCTTTTTGACGCTTTACCTTAGATGCAACATTTTTCTTAATAACTCCTTCCTCCACAAGGTAATTAAAAAATGCCCTAATACGTTGTAATTTCGTATTTATCGTACTTGCAGAATTCCCTTTTTTCTGACACTCCCTTAGATAATTTTTCACATGAATTGTTTCAATTTCTTCTACGTTTACTATGTTGTTACTGTGACAATAGTCAACAAAGCTACCTAAAAGCACTTTGTAATTTTGAATATTCACTTCTGTTGTGTTTTTAAATTTACGGTCTTCCAAAAAATCTTGAAATGCAAATTTTAACAACACAAAAAAGACTACCCCCTATCTTTTAGGAAGTAGTCTTCTTCACACTAAATATTTATACTTTAAACAGCTTCACAATATGGGCTTAATAAGATTACATCATGCCGCCCATTCCGCCCATGTCAGGCATTCCGTTTCCTTTGTTTTCTTCTGGAATTTCTGCAACAACCGCTTCAGTTGTTAAGAACATAGCGGCAACAGATGCTGCGTTTTGAAGAGCAGAACGAGTAACTTTTGTAGGGTCAACGATACCAGCTTCGATCATGTTCACCCATTCGCCAGTCGCTGCGTTGAAGCCTACGCCAACTTCTTCTTTCTTCAAGCGCTCAACGATAACAGATCCTTCAAGGCCAGCGTTGTGAGCGATTTGACGTACTGGCTCTTCGATCGCACGAAGAACGATTTTCACACCAGTAGCGATGTCGCCTTCAGCTTCGATTGCAGCTACTTTGTTGTATACGTTTAGAAGCGCTGTACCACCACCAGCTACGATACCTTCTTCTACCGCAGCACGAGTAGAGTTTAATGCGTCTTCGATACGAAGTTTGCGCTCTTTAAGCTCAGTTTCAGTAGCAGCACCAACTTTGATAACCGCTACGCCACCAGCTAATTTCGCTAAGCGCTCTTGTAATTTTTCACGGTCGAATTCAGAAGTTGTTTCTTCAAGTTGAGCTTTGATTTGGTTCACGCGAGCTTCAATGTCAGCTGGGTTACCAGCACCATTAACGATTGTTGTATTTTCTTTTGTTACAACAACTTTCGCTGCGCGACCTAATTGAGATACAGTTGCAGACTTAAGGTCTAAGCCAAGTTCTTCAGTGATCACTTCACCGCCAGTTAAGATCGCAATGTCTTGAAGCATTGCTTTACGACGATCACCGAATCCAGGAGCTTTAACAGCTACTGCAGTGAATGTACCACGAAGTTTGTTCACTACTAATGTAGCTAATGCTTCACCTTCAACGTCTTCAGCGATGATTAATAGCGGTTTACCTTGTTGTACTACTTGTTCTAGTACTGGTAAAATTTCTTGGATGTTAGAGATTTTTTTGTCAGTAATTAAGATATATGGATTTTCAAGAACTGCTTCCATTTTGTCAGAGTCAGTTACCATGTATGGAGAAGCGTAACCACGGTCAAATTGCATACCTTCTACTACTTCAAGCTCAGTAGTGAATCCTTTAGACTCTTCAAGTGTAATAACACCGTCGTTACCAACGCGCTCCATAGCTTCTGCGATTAATTGACCAACTTCTTCGTCAGCCGCAGAAATGGCAGCAACTTGTGCAATAGACTCTTTACCTTGGATTGGTTTAGAGATTGCTTTTAATTCTTCAACTGCAACAGCAACTGCTTTTTCAATACCTTTGCGGATACCCATTGGGTTCGCACCAGCAGTTACGTTTTTAAGACCTTCGCGAATCATCGCTTGTGCTAAAACAGTTGCAGTAGTTGTACCGTCACCAGCAACGTCGTTTGTTTTGCTAGCAACTTCTGCTACTAGTTTCGCACCCATGTTTTCGAATGGGTCTTCTAGTTCAATTTCTTTCGCGATTGTTACACCGTCGTTTGTAATAAGTGGAGAACCGAATTTTTTCTCAAGAACCACGTTACGTCCTTTTGGTCCAAGAGTTACTTTTACCGCATCAGCTAATTTATCAACACCGCGTAGCATCGCACGACGAGCGTCTTCGCTGAACTTAATCTCTTTTGCCATTACTCAACAACCTCCTCATATTGTGATAGAATCATGTATAGTTATCCGTAAAACGAATTATTCACTAATAACAGCTAAAATGTCACTTTCACGAAGGATTAAGTATTCCGTACCTTGGTATTTCACTTCTGTACCAGCATATTTAGAGAAGATGATGCGATCGCCAACAGATACTTCTGGAGCTACACGCTCACCACTTTCTAATACACGACCAGTTCCAACAGCAACTACTTTACCTTCTTGTGGCTTTTCTTTTGCTGTGTCTGGTAAAACGATACCGCTAGCAGTTTTTTCTTCAGATTCAACTAGCTCAATTACGACGCGATCACCTAGTGGTTTTAACAAGTGAAACAACCTCCTTATATAAATTATGTAGTCTTTCACTCTTGTTAGCACTCAACACCATCGAGTGCTAACACACTTATAATATTAATGAATTCCTTTTCTCTTTGCAAGAGGTACGCATAAAAAATTTTAGATTTTTTTGGTACTTCATTTTCCTACAAAGAATATTATTCGTTATACAAAATGATCTATACAATATTTTTTGATTTGAAGTTCCTTGCTTTTCCTAGTAGAATGAACATTGATTTATCACGTTGAAAAAGGAGAAATTACCAATTGAATAAACAATATGTGCTTATTCTTATTACGTATTTGGCCATGCAATTTTCTAGCTTTATTGGTATCCCTCTTATATACCAAATTGGTGTCGGAATTGGAGTTACTGAATCCGACATGGAGTTGTTAGCACCTAGTTATTGGATTGTGTTTAGCTTCTCCATTACGTTTGTCTTGACCATGATTTGGATCAGACGAAGCGAACGACTCACTCGCCTCGAGCGAGAAACGCCCGCAGATTTATCAGTTACTGTACTTTGGGCGATTATCGGTGTATTTATGGCCTTTTTTGCGCAATTGATTGCGATTACCATCGAATCTTTCCTAGGGATTGAGCAAGGGTCGGAAAATACGGAAATGATTATCCAGCTTATTGAAACATTTCCGCTTGTCGTACTTGTCAGTTCAATTTTTGGACCAGTTCTTGAAGAAATCGTCTTTCGAAAAATTATTTTCGGAACACTTTATAATCGGTATTCCTTTTTTATTTCTGCTCTTATTAGTTCCTTCATTTTTGCGATTGCACACATGGAACTGGAGCACTTGTTGTTGTACGCTGCCATGGGATTTACGTTTGCGTTCTTATATGTTCAAACGAAACGAATTATCGTTCCGATTTTTGCTCACGTGACGATGAATACACTTGTCGTTTTGGCTCAATTATTTTTAGAACGATGAAGTATCGATAATTGAACAGCAAGATTGGGATCGGAGGATTTATGTTAATGAAACAAACACCATTATTTTCAGGGATTATATACGCGATTTTAGGGACATTATTTACGTATTTTGCGATTCAAAACGTTAACAACTATGGCTGGGGCTTTTTTACATTCTTCTTTATCTTGCTTGCTACCCTTGACTACGGCTCAGCCATTCGGTTAATTGCCTTTCATTTTCGCTGGAAACAACAGCAGCGAAAATAGTCTCTTTATGTGAAAAAAATAACAAAGGCTGTTTGAATTTATGATTCAAACAGCCTATTTTTTAGTGAGCGATTATGTTATTAACTGCGACTCGTTCTTCCGCTTAACTTTTTGGAGAGAAGGCTTCTTTCGAATAGCAACAATTACAACCCCTGCGACAATTAACATTCCTCCGATAAAGAAGTTCACGTCCAATGTTTCATTTAGTAAAAGCCAACCTAAGAATGAACCAACAAGTGGCTGAAAAAAGAAAAACAATGAACCAATTCCAGCTTCCATCAGATCCATTCCTTTATTCCAAAGAAAGAACGCACCTGCGGTAGAAACGATCCCAACATAGACGACACCTAAAATAATGTATATGTCATTATAATAGACCTCGTTCCTTTGAAGTTCCCAAATCATCACTGGTGTTGTAAATAAAAGCCCAAATAAGATGGCATACGTCGTAATAACTAATGTTGAAAACCGTTGTGATGCTACTTTGACATAGACAGATAGAAGAGCCCAAGTAATCGCGGCACCTACTAATATGACACTTCCCCAAAAATAGCTTCCAACATGGGTATCCAACCCAATCACGATAACAACGCCAACGGTCGCTAGGAATAAAGCGATCATTTTTCGAACCGTTAACTTCTCCTGTAATACTAATTTGGCAAAAAGAGCAATAAACGCTGGAGTAGCAGCAGTGATTAATGAGCCGGTATGGGCATCTGATAATTTCGTACCGATAAACTGAAAGGAAATGGACACAAAATATCCGATAAACCCAATCCATCCAATTAACAACCAATCCTTTTTCCGGATGGAGGCTTGTGGTTTATTTTTTAGCTGAACCATTTTTACAATAGCAAACAACACAACAAATGCGATCATGTAACGCAACCACATAAGCGTAAACGGTGGAATATAGTCCAACACATATTTACTAACGACATACATCCCGCCCCAAATACTGGCAGCTAACGATAAACACAACGCTCCAAGTACATTTTGTTTCATATTTTACATACCTCCGTCTTTTTAAGGAATCAAAAATACATCCCCTTAAAGACGAGGTATGAGTTGTAACTATTCATACCTCGTCTTAGGAATGAATAGTTGGTTGATCATTTTCAAACACATCAAAATATAATCGCATCGTTTTTTTCCCTCCAACCTATATTTTTTAAAAATTTTAACATATTACATATAAAAAGTCCCTGTATTCTTTAAGCTTATGTGGTAGATTTTTTTAAAATGACGAACAGGCTCGCCAATAAACAAAAGAAGCCCGCTAAAAAGAACGTCTACCCATGTATATGAGTTAAACATTTCATAAATGACACCCCCACCATTCGCTGCACTTATCTTGTGGGTTTCATATCGTCATAGTTCTGGAAGTTTTCTTACTAGTTTTTACTTATTTACTTGCCAATTTCGGGACTTTACTTGCCAGTCCCACAAAAAGATAAAGAAAAAACTCGGCCCGTGCCGAGTTTTCACCTATTATCACTTAGTCTTCGATTTCATTTGCTGCTTTCATTTCTGCTTCTAATACTTTCCGGTATCCGATTTTGGATATCCAAATACTAATCTCATATAAAATAAATAGCGGGATAGTCACCATTAAATGCGACATTAAATCAGGTGGTGTAATAAATGCCGCAATCACTAACAACACAAAATACGCATATTTGCGGACTTTTGCCATCATCATCGGTGTAATAATTCCAAGCCGTGTTAAAAAGAGCATGACAACCGGTAGTTGAAATAAAAAGCCGAACGGAATCGTAATCTGGAATAAGAATTGGAAATATTCATTAATTCCAATCACTTGTTGAATATTTAAGTTAGCGGAAATTTTCAACATAAAATCAACGACGAACGGAAATAAAATAAAATACGCAAACGAAAGGCCACCTAAAAATAATAGCACCGATATTGGAATATAACTTAACGTTACTTTTCTCTCCCGTTCGTACAAACCAGGACTAACAAATGCCCATAATTGATACAACAAAACAGGAGAAGAAAGGACAAACGCTAAAAAGAAAGCCATTTGAAAATATATTTTTAACGGATCGGTAATGCGAAAGGCATTCATTGTCAATTCCTTAGCTTCATCGGCCATTTGTAAATATTTAATAATCGGCTCAACGAAAAAGAAACTGACTATGGTCGACAGAACAAAGAAAACGACCACAATTATGAGCCGTTTTCTTAATTCACTTATATGTTCATATATCGTCATGTCCTTTTGACTCATCACAGTTCATCCTAACGTTACTTCACTTCTTTTTTATCATCGTCATCATCCGCTAAGCCTTTTGTGGCATTTTTGAACTCACGTAACGTGTTTCCTGCTGCTTTTCCTAATTCAGGTAATTTTTTTGGACCAAAAATTAGTAAAGCAACAAATGCAATTAAAATGAGGCTTCCTGCTCCCATTCCCATACTGGTACACCTCCCTCAATATTAATCATACCGAAAACAAGCCGTTTTTTCTATTCTGATTTCACAGCTTCTTGTGACGGTTCCGTGTCATTTTCATCAGTCATTGGAAAGTTCTTTAAAAAGTAAACGAGCGATTGCAACTCAACTGCTAAATCAATATGGTGAATACGAATCGATGATGGCACATTTAATCGAGCCGGAGTAAAGTTTAGTATTCCCTTTACTTCTGCTTTTACTAATCGGTCAGTAATCGGTTGCGCGACATTAGCCGGAACAGTAAGAATCGCTACTTGAATCTCATCCTGTAGCAAACGTTTTTCCAATTCATCAAGGTGATAGACAGGCACATCACCAATATGGGTTCCTACCTTTTTCTCATCAATATCGAACGCAACATGGATTTTTGTATTATTGTTTTTTAAAAAATTATAGTTTAAAAACGCCGTACCTAAATTACCGACACCGATAAGTGCGACTTTTGTAACTTCATCTTGATCCAATGCTTTACTAAAAAAGGAAAGTAAGTAATTTACATTATATCCATACCCTTTTTTTCCTAACGCCCCAAAATACGAAAAATCACGACGAATGGTGGCTGAATCGACTTTCACCGCTTCACTTAACTCCGCTGATGATACGCGTTGCTTTCCAGAGGCTGATAAATTTTTTAAAAAACGATAATACAGTGGTAAACGTTTGGCAGTTGCTTGCGGAATTTTTATTGATTCTTGATTCATATTCTCTCCCTCACCATTTCTATATCATTTAAACTACACTCGTGTGAACGCTTCCATTTTTTGATTATAAGGATAACGAATTTAATCAAACGTTTGTTTAACCTTTGTTTACACCATAAAATTCCATACTTCTCATGATACACTATTTTTTATGAATTGTCCCGAGTAGGACCGTTGCCGAATTCTTGAAAAATAAGTTACACTTACTCTATGACGTATAGAGGTGAGATGAAGTGATTTTATTACAAGTAAACCAACTCAGTAAATATTTCGGTGCAGACCTCATTTTTTCGAATGTAAAATTAGAAATTCAATCAAAAGATCGAATCGCACTTGTTGGTCGCAACGGAGCTGGAAAATCGACACTTTTAAAAATCATTGCCGGTCATCTATCCTATGATGCTGGAGAAATTGTAAAACCAAAGGACGTAACTATTGGTTATTTAGCACAGCATACCGGACTGGAATCGGAACTTTCCATCTGGGACGAAATGATGACCGTGTTCTCACATATAAAAGAAATGGAACAAGAGCTCAGACGAATGGAACAAAAAATGGCTGATCCATCTATCTATGAAAACGAAACCGCCTATCAAAAGCTATTAAAAGAGTACGACCAATTACAAGTTCGTTTTAAAGATGCAGGTGGTTATCAAATTGAAGCGGATATTCGCTCCGTCTTACACGGTTTGAATTTTCATCAATACGATTATAACACAAGTATCGCTACTCTTAGTGGAGGACAAAAAACTCGTCTTGCACTTGGAAAATTACTATTAACAAAGCCGGATATTTTAATATTGGACGAGCCGACCAACCATTTAGACATCGAAACCTTATCGTGGTTAGAGCAATATTTACAAAATTATTCGGGAGCCATTTTAATCGTTTCTCACGATCGGTACTTTTTAGATAAAGTCGTTAATCGTGTGTATGAAATCTCCCGTCATCAAATTTATAAATATGAAGGAAACTATAGTCAATATTTAATCCAACGGGCAGAAAAATACGAGCAAGAGAAAAAACAATATGAAAAGCAACAAGATGAAATTGCTCGTCTACAAGATTTTATTCAACGAAATATTGCTCGGGCGTCAACAACAAAACGGGCCCAAAGTCGGCGAAAAAAATTAGAAAAAATGACCTTACTAGAAAAACCTCATCTTGATGATGGAGCAGCGTCCTTCTCGTTCGATATTGAGCGCCAAAGTGGTAATGAAGTGTTAAAACTTTCCAATGTCACGATTGGCTATGATGACAAAGCCCTATCTACTTCCATTAATGGACGCATTACCCGACAAGAAAGCATTGCCCTTGTCGGTCCAAACGGTGTCGGAAAATCAACCTTGTTAAAAACGGTGGTCCAAAAACTAGCTCCACTTCAAGGGGACATCACGTTCGGCGCTAATGTCACCATCGGTTATTACGACCAGGAGCAAGCAGACTTGCATTCGAATAAAACGGTGTTAAATGAATTATGGGACGACTACCCAACGATGACGGAAAAAGATATTCGAACGGTTTTAGGGAACTTTTTATTTTCTGGTGATGACGTGTTAAAACCTGTTTCCTCCCTTTCCGGTGGAGAAAAAGCACGGTTAGCTTTAGCTAAGCTGATGCTAAAGAAAGCGAATTTCCTTGTATTAGACGAGCCGACCAACCATTTAGACCTTGATAGTAAAGAAGTGCTCGAATTAGCGTTATTAAATTACCCTGGAACGATATTGTTTGTTTCTCACGACCGTTATTTTATTAACCGCCTTGCGACAAAAGTGTGGGAGCTTTCGTCAGAAGGAATAGAAGAATATTTAGGTGACTACGACTATTACTTAGAAAAGAAACAAGAGCTAGAAGAGTTAGCCTCAATAGACACATCTAGCATGAAAGTAGAAACCCAAAAGAGCACACGTTCCTATGAACAAGAAAAAGAAGCGAAACGTCAAGAGCGACAACGTCAACGAAGAATAGAAGAAATTGAAAAAGAAATTAACCTTCTAGAGGAAAAAATTGCGCTAAAAGAAGAAGAGCTTTGTCAACCTGAAGTGTATCAAAATCACGAAAAATCGGCATGTATTAACAAAGAAATTGAAGAAATGAAAGCGAAAGTGGACGAATTAATGAATGAATGGACCGTACTTGCCGAATAATTTCATTAGTAAAAACAGCTAGCCAAAATGACAAGGCTAGCTGACTTTTTATTCACAACTTCCCCACAATCATACACATATTTATTCACATTTGGTTGATTGAAATGAAGGTTTTTTTAAAACTTTTCCACATTATCCACAAAATTATTCGTATTTATCCACAAAATACACAATAATTTTAAGTTTACCTCTTGTTTAAACTTAATATTTATCAACAAATTATCCACAAATTGTGCTTTATTTTGTTAAAATTTCTAAAACACAATTGTGTAATGTTGTGGAAATAAAAAAATCTATCGGTTTAAACCCGATAGATTTTTATTTCTTATTATGAAACGTTTCTAAATCCAATCCTGGATGCGCATTCATATCAAGCGCCGAACGCTTCCCTTGTTCGAACAATACACTTCCTGCGGCTGCAATCATCGCCGCATTGTCTGTACATAGGGATAATGGCGGAATCACTAATTGAATCGGTAATGTGTCAAATTCTTGCTCTAATGCATGACGGAGACCTTTATTGGCAGCTACCCCTCCTGCCAACACCACCTGTTTAACGCCATATTCCTTGGCCGCTTGGACCGTTTTAGTCACTAACACATCCACAACGCTAGCTTGGAAACTGGCAGCAACGTCTTTTGGATCGAGCGTTTCTCCTTTTTGCTTCGCATTGTGCAATGTATTAATTACCGCTGATTTTAAGCCGCTAAAGCTAAAATCATACGATCCCTCTTCTAACCAAGCCCGTGGGAAGTCAATGGTTGGGGTACCTTCATGAGCTAAGCGGTCAATATGGGGACCTCCTGGGTATGGAAGTTGTAAGGTCCGGGCGACCTTATCATATGCTTCACCTGCGGCATCATCGCGTGTTTCACCAATGACTTTGAATGTTCCATGCTCTTCCATTAAAACGAGTTCTGTATGACCGCCAGATACGACTAATGCTAGTAATGGAAATTGCAGCTCGGTGATTAATTGATTCGCATAAATGTGACCTGCGATATGATGAACGCCGACAAGCGGAATTTGATGAGCAAAAGCAATAGCTTTTGCAGCATTGACACCAATTAATAGAGCACCTACAAGGCCGGGACCTTCCGTTACAGCAATCGCATCAATATCTGCAAAACTGACACCAGCTTGTTGTAACGCCTCTTCGATTACTATGGTAATTTGTTCGACGTGATGTCTAGAAGCGATTTCTGGGACGACACCTCCAAATCGTTTATGACTATCAATTTGGGAAGCCACCACATTTGATACGATTTCTTTTCCATTCTTCACAATAGCCGCCGCTGTTTCATCACAACTTGTTTCAATTCCAAGTACTAATAAATCATTGTTTTTCATAATTTCACCCACATTATTTGTGCATCCTCTTGATTATCAGTGTAGTAATTTTTCCGTATACCGCCATTTTGAAAGCCTAACTTTCGATATAAAGATTGCGCAACATGATTGCTTACTCGAACCTCAAGGGTCATCGTAAAAGCCCCTTTTTCTTTCGCTAACTTCATCACATGTATTAACAAGGCTTCACCAATTTTTCTTCCGCGGAAGTGTGGATGAATCGCAATGTTTGTTATGTGCGCTTCATCAACAATAATCCATACACCACAATAACCGATGATTTTTCCTTTGAATTCAGCTACCGTATAAGAGGCAAAATGGTTAATGGTTAACTCATTAACGAACGATTCTCTACTCCATGGACAAGGAAACGATAATCGCTCGACTTCCATCACACCATCTAAATCATCAATTGTCATCGTTCGAAAAATCACATCGCTCATCGAACTTTCCTCACTTATTCTTTTCTTGCTCTAACCATTTCGCCTCTGCTTCTGCTAAACGAATGTAATTCGGGGTAAACGTATGAACGGACTCTTCTTTGGCGCTTAACCCAAGCTTTCCTAACTCAGCCGGACGAGGATTATGCTCTGTCAATTCCGCCATAATGGCTTTATCACCTAACACTTGTTTAAACATCTTAAAATGTATAGGAGCATCATTTCCTATAAACAACACCGGTTGATGATAGGTAGCAATCATTTTTGCCCATTCTTCGGCTAACATATGACAATCATCAATCACTGTCACCAATTGTCCGTTTTCATAACGATATAAACCTGTATAGATGTTCCCTCTTCGTGCATCAAATAATGGAGCAATTAACCCATTAAAATATCTTCCAGCAGAAGCTAAAACAGCTAAACTAGAAACACCAACTAATGGGATATTTAAACTCCAGGCAAGTGTTTTGGCAATAGTCACCCCAATACGTACTCCAGTATAGGAGCCAGGACCTTTTGCCACCACAATTTTTGATAACTCTTTTGGGGTAACGTCACAATCTTTTAATAAATGTTCAATGGCTGGCATGGCTCGTACGGAATGGTTTTTTTTCAAATTTGTAATATACTCTCCGATAACCTTATCTTCTTCCAGTAACGCAACCCCTAATACATAATTGGATGTATCAATTGCTAATACTTTCATGAAAAAATCTCCTCACATATTTGTTCAAACCGTTCACTTAATGGGGTAAAAACGATCTTACGAACATCTTGCCCTTGATGAAAAATTTGAATCTCCAAGCGGTTGTCAGGTAATTGCTCTTCAATTAAATGAGCCCATTCGACAACTGTGACACCGTCTCCTTCAAAATACTCATCAAATCCTAAGTCTTCAAACGTATCTTCTAATCGATAAACATCCATATGATAAAGCGGAAGATTTCCATGGTATTCTTTAATGATGGTAAATGTAGGACTATTAACAGTCTTCGTGATTCCCAGTCCTTCCGCTAGTCCTTTCGTAAATGTCGTTTTTCCAGCTCCTAAGTCCCCTTCTAACGTAAGAACGTCTCCAGGTTTCAAATATGTAGCTAACGTCTTTGCTAATGATTTTGTTTCCTCTAGGCTATGAGAGATTATTTCGTATTGTTTCATTAGAATCTCCTCGATTTCTTTGTATGTATAAAAAAACCTTAGGATCATTAACATCCTAAGGATTTTATCGTTTTATGTTTATTTTACATGATTCTGTTATCATGAGCAAAAAGGGGAAAATAGGAAGATACAAAAATGAAATCGCGTAATTTTGATGGTTCAATATGGCGGTCCCGACGGGAATCGAACCCGCGATCTCCTGCGTGACAGGCAGGCATGTTAACCGCTACACCACGGGACCCTTAATTGCGGGGGCAGGATTTGAACCTGCGACCTTCGGGTTATGAGCCCGACGAGCTACCGGACTGCTCCACCCCGCGACGATAAAAAATTATTGAATTTGGTTCATGCCCGATATTTCTATTAACCGTCCCGCTCTCGGTTAGTTGATTCAAGTAGCAACTCGAGCGGTACGCTGTTGTTTTTTCGAGGAAGTGGATTCGAGCGTGCTCCACCCCGCGACGATAAAAAAATTATTGAATTTGGTTCATGCCCGATATTTCTATTACCGTCCCGCTCTCGGTTAGTTGATTCAAGTAGCAACTCGAGCGGTACGCTGTTGTTTTTTCGAGGAAGTGGATTCGAGCGTGCTCCACCCTGCGACGATAAGAAAAGATTTAGTTTTGTTCATTACTAAAGGAAAAACAAATAGGCAACTAAATATTGCCTATTTAATCAATTGCCTGGCAGCGTCCTACTCTCGCAGGGGAGACCCCCAACTACCATCGGCGCTGAGGAGCTTAACTTCCGTGTTCGGTATGGGAACGGGTGTGACCTCCTCGCCATCGCCACCAGACAATTATATAGTTGAGAGAGATTGTTCCCTCAAAACTAGATAAAGGATGAAGTAAGCTTGTGAGTATCGCGCTTCCGTTTTTCATTGTCTAGCTCCAGCGCCTAGCCTATCGCGTTGACGCTTCCGCTTTTCTTTGGTTAAGTCCTCGACCGAT